>NZ_JBFBJY010000043.1:0-69715 GCF_040702125.1 Kitasatospora sp. NPDC085895
TCCGGCACGGTGGCCGAGGCGGACGCGCCGCTGACCGTGCTCCCGACCCCGTCCCGTCCGGCGCACCCGCCGACACCGCGGCCGACCCCGTCGCCGACCGCGCCGCCCGCACGGCCCTCGCCGACCCCCTCGCCGACTCCCTCGCCGTGGGCGAGCCCGTCCCCGACGCCCGGGAAGCCCGGCCCCACACCGGCCGCCACGCCGACCGGCGGTGCGTCACCGAGCCCGACCGCCTGCCCGACGCTGCCCGTGCCGAGCGTCACTCCCGGTGCGACCCCCGGCGCCACTCCCGGCGCCACGGCGACCGCGACGCCGCCCGCCGGTCCGTCGCCGACCCCGGCAGCCACCGCGACCGCCGGCGCGACCGGGACCGCCACCGGGACGCCCACGCCGACGGGTTCGGCGACGGCTTCGGCCTCGCCCTCGCCGACCGCGCCGGTGCCGGGCGGCTGCCCGACGCCGACCGCCGCGGCGAGCCCCTCGGTCTCCGCCACCGCGGCGGCGCACTGATCGCACGCCCCGGCCGGTGCAGGAGGCGTTGCACCGGCCGGGGCGGTACGGCAGCCCGCGTGCTGCCGACAGGATCTGCGGGCCGGGGCGTGCCAAGCTGGCACCAAGGGGTCGGCGCACCCACCGGGCGGTGCCGTCGGCGCCCCGGTCCGCCCGGCCTCCGACGAAGGCTGCACCCATGAGCGACACAGGTGCCGGGCGAGCACCGCGGTCCTCGCGGCCCTGCTGCCCCGGTCCGGCCGTGCCCGCGCGACGGCCACCGATGTCTGCGCATGTCCCGGCACGGCACGTGTCCCCCGACCGCCCCTGCACCCCCGCGGCGGTGGTGCCCACCGCACCGGTCGCACCGCCCTGCACGGTCGCGGCCGACACCGACCGCGCGGCGCGGACGGGACGCGGGGACCTGCCGACAGCCCCGTCCCACGCCCCGCGAGGCCGTCATGGACCCGCACGTCCCCGGTGACCCGCCAGCCGCGGCCGCCGCACCCGATCCGCAGCCGGAACCGGAAGCGGAACCGGAGCCCGACCCGCCCGACCCACCCGACCCGAGCGACGACAAGGAGCGGGCGAACCTGGCCGCGGTCGGCCGCCGGCTGCACCAGCGCTTCGACGCGACCGCGGGCACCGCGGCGGTGGACCGGGCCCTGGACGAAGCGCTCCACCGCTTCGACGGCAGCCGGATCCGCGCCTTCGTGCCCGTCCTCGCGGAACGCATCGCCGTCGACAGCCTCCGTGCCGCACCGGCCGCGCCCTCCGCGGACCTGCGCGGCCACGTCCCGCCCGACGGCCTGCCCGACGGCGTCTGAGTCCGCTCCCCCACCGGGGGTGAAGCTCAGTCGACGGGCAGGGTGTCCAGCCAGCGGCGCAGCCGGTCGCCCTCCCGGGTCATGATCTCCGGGTCGCGCAGCGCGTTGGCGAGCAGGGACATGCCCTGGTAGGCGCCGACCAGCGTGACGGCCTGCCCGTGCGGGTCGGGGGCGTCGAGCTGCCGGAACTGCTCGGCGGCCCAGTCGAGGAGACGGCGGATCACCCGGGCCGCGGACTCGTCCAGTCCGCCGGGCGGGCGCTTGTCGACCTCCATGGCGAGCGTCCCGGTGGGGCAGCCGTAGCGCGCGGCGGTCTCGCGCTGTTCGACCCAGGCCGCCACCAGGCCCTTGAGGCGCTCCCTCGGGTCGGGCAGCAGGTCGAGCCGGCCGGTGAGCGCGTCCAACCGTCCGGTGTGTTCGGCGAGCGCCGCCTCGACGAGCTCGTCCTTGGTCTTGAAGTAGTAGTAGACGTTGCCGACGGGCACCTCGGCGACCTGCGCGATGTCCGCGATCGAGGTGCGCTCGACGCCCTTCTCGTGCAGGACGGCAGCGGCGGCGGCGGTCAGGCGGCGGCGCTTGGCGGCGGCGGCTTCGGCCCTCGACAGGCCGGGTGAGTCAGTCACCCGACTGACTATAGACAGCCCGCTCGCCGCGGGCTAGGCTCACAGCCGTTCACCGAGTGAGTCAGTCAACTCACTTCTATATGTCACGAGGGAGAAGCCATGATCGTGGTCACGGGCGCCACCGGGAACGTCGGCCGGGCGCTGGTCCGGCACCTGGTCGAGGCCGGCGAGCAGGTCACCGCGGTGTCCCGCCGCCGGCCCGAGGACCCGCTGCCGCCGGGCGTGCGGCACGTGGCCGCGGACCTGGCCGACCCGCCCGCCGTCCGGGCGGCCATGGACGGGGCCGAGGGACTCTTCCTGCTGGTGGCGGGCGAGGACCCGGCCGGCCTGGTCGACCGGGCCCGGGCCGCCGGGGTGCGCAGGATCGTCCTGCTCTCCTCGCAGGGCGTCGCCACCCGGCCGGACAGCTACGCGCACGCCGCACGCTTCGAGGCCGCGGTGGCGGCCGGCGCACCGGAGTGGACGGTGCTGCGCTCCGGCGGTCTCGCGTCGAACGCCCTCGCCTGGGCCGAGCCGATCCGCACCCACCGCGCGGCCGCCGGGCCCTTCGCCGACGTCGGCCTGCCGTTCGTCGACCCCGAGGACGTCGCCGCGGTCGCCGCGGCCGTGCTGCGCGAGGACGGCCACCACGGCGCCACGTACGTCCTCACCGGGCCGGAGCCGAGCACACCCCGGAGCCGCGCGGCCGCGATCGCCGAGGCGATCGGGGCGCCGGTCGCCTTCCACGAGCAGACCGCCGAGCAGGCCCGGGCCGAACTGGCCCGCTTCATGCCGCCGCCCGTCGTCGAGGGCACCCTCGCCGTCCTCGGCACACCCACCCCCGACGAACGGCGCGTCAGCCCCGACGTCGAACGCGTCCTCGGCCGTGCACCGCAGCCCTTCGCCGCCTGGGCCGTGCGCAACGCCGCCGCCTTCCGCTGACTGCACCCACCGCCTCGTCGCGGCCCGGCCCCGCGCGGGTGTCGGGTGGCGGAGGCGGATCCTCCGACGCCTGTCGGATGCCCGGTGCCGCCGGGGCGTGGGACGGTTCTTCCCGGGCGCCCGCCGGATCACGAGGGTTTCCGGCGGGCGCCGCCCGCACCGCCCGGGCCCGCACCGCGCGGTCGCCGCACGGCCCGATCCCCGTCCCGGAGGGAGCACCGGCATGGCCCACGCCTTCGACCCCGAGCTGGCCGCCGCGCTGGCGCTGTGGGCGCCGGTCGACATCGCGGACCTGGCCGCGGCCCGGGCCGCCCAGGCCGCCGAGTTGGCGGCCGCCCGCGGGCGCGCCGACAGCACCGGGGTGAAGGTCGAGGACCTCCTCGTCCCGGGCCCGCCCGGCGCGCCGGAGGTACCGCTGCGGACCTACCGGCCGGTGGACCGTCCGGGGCCGCTGCCGGTGCTCTACACCGTGCACGGCGGCGGCTTCGTCCTCGGCTCGCCGGAGGTCGACCACGAGGAGAACCTGTCCTTCTGCCGGGAGTTGCAGGCCCTGGTCGTGTCGGTGGACTACCGGCTGGCCCCCGAGCACCCCTACCCGGCGGCCCTGGACGACTGCTGGGCCGGCCTCCGCGGACTCGTCGGGCGGGCAGCCGAGTTGGACGCCGATCCGGGCCGCCTCGCACTGCGCGGGGACAGCGCCGGCGGCGGGCTGGTCGCCGCGCTGGCGATGCTGGCCCGGGACGGCGGCGGTCCCGCCGTCCGGCTGCAGCAGCTGCACAGCCCGGCGCTGGACGACCGGTTGGCCACGCCGAGCGCCGTCGAGTACACCGACACCCCGGTGTGGAACCGGCGGAACGCCGAACTCTCCTGGGCCGCCTACCTCGGCCCCGGCCGGCCCGGTGACCGCCGGGCCGCCCCCGGCCGGTTCGCCGCACCCGCCCGCGCGGCGAGGGCCGACCTGGTCGGGCTGCCGCCCGCGCACGTGACCGTGATGCAGTTCGATCCGCTGCGGGACGAGGGCATCGACTACGCCCGGGCACTGCTCGCGGCCGGCGTGCCGACCGAACTCCACCTGCTGCCGGGGACGTTCCACGGCGCCGGGATGGTGGCCCACGCCGGCGTCGTCCGCCGGGCCCGGGCCGAGGCGGTCGCCGTGCTGCGCCGGGCGCTCGGCCGGTGAACGGGAGGCACGCACCGCCCGCCTGCCGACCGCTGTTACCCGGACGGCCGAGGTCGGGCCACGACCGGTCGGCCGACACCCGGCCCGCCGGTGCCCGCCCTGCCCGTGTTCAGTCGGCCGCGGAACGGGTGAGCCGCCAGGCGTACCAGGCGAGTTGGGCCCGGAAGCGGTCCTGCGGATCGCGCAGCCGCCAGCCGGTCTCCTCCTCGACCCTGGCCAGGCGCGCCGCCACCGAGCTGTGGTGGAGGTGGAGTTCGGCCGCGGCCTGCCGCAGCGAGCCGGTCCGGCAGAAGGCCGCGAGCGCCGCCACCGCCGGTGCGCTCTCCTCCCGTCCGGACAGGTCCTCCAGGGCCCGGACGTCCGGGCGGCTGCGCAGCCGCTCGAACGGGAGGTCGGCGAGCAGGGCGACGGTGCCGAGCGCCTCGTGGTCGGCGACCGCCTCGGCCGGACTGCCCGCGACGGCGAACCGCAGGGCTGCCCGGGCCTGGTGCCACGATTCACCGGCCGCCAGCGCGTCCACCGGGCCGCCGACGCCGACCCTGGTGCCGCGCCCGTTCGACGGTGCACCCGTGTGCGGCCGCGGTCCGCCACCACGGCGGCCGCGTTCCGCCACTGCGGCGCGCAGCAGTTCGGCCGGTGGGGTCGGACCGTCCGGACCCGGCTGCTGGAGCAGCACCGCGCCGACCGCCCCGAGCCTCGCCACCCGGACCGTCCCCGGCACGGTGCCGTACCCGAACAGCGCCGCCGCCTCCGCCCCCGCGTCCGTGCCGGCATCGCCCGCCACCGCGACCACCCGCAGCGGCCGTTCCGGCACCAGTCCGAGCAGCCGCAGCGCCCTGGCCCGGTCGGCCACCGCCTCCCGGCCGGAGAGCACGAGTTCCACCAGTGCCGGGTCGGCGACCTGCCACGCCCCGGTGCCACCGGCCACCACCCGGGCGGCGATCGCCATCCACTCCAGCACCAGGTCGTCCAACGGCCCTGCCGTGCCGGGGCGTTCCAGCCAGACCCGGCCCGCCGTGCCGAGCTCCGCGACGGTGGAGGTCCGCCCGGGCGGGCCGGCCAGTTCACCGCCGTCGGCCGCGAACCGCACGGGCCCGCCCCCGGCCGGCTGCCAGCCGGCCGGGCACTCGGCGAGTCCGGCGGTGGAGCGCACCAGGGCGGCGGCGTCGAGCGCCCCCGCCGACAGCAGCGCCTCGTAGTGGGCGATCACCCGGACGGCCGCGGCGGCATCCGCGTCCAAGGCCGACAAGCGCAGCAGCAAGCCCTTCACAGCCCGCAGTCTAGAAAGGACAGGGACATGCCCGACAGTCGTCTGCACGCCCGATCCGCCCCGCTCCTACGGCGGTTGCGCTCACTGCCCGCCCTGCTGCTGGGGGCGGTGCTCCCGCTGCTGGCCGCCCTGCTGCTGGTGGCCCCGACCGCCGGGGCGGCCGGCCTGACCGAGGTGACCGGCTTCGGCGGCAACCCCAGCGGCCTGCGGATGTACCTGTACGTGCCGGCGAACGTGGCGCCGCGGCCCGCCGTGCTGGTCGCCGTCCACTACTGCACGGGCTCCGGTCCGGCCTTCTACTCGGGCACGGAGTTCGCCTCGCTGGCCGACCGGTACGGCTTCGTCGTGGTCTACCCGTCGGCGACCCGCAGCGGTGGCTGCTTCGACGTGTCCTCGCCGCAGGCGCTGAGGCGGGACGGCGGCAGCGACCCGGTGGGGATCCGGTCGATGGTCGGCTGGGTGCAGCAGCACTACGCGGTGGACAGCGGCCGGATCTTCGTCACCGGCGCCTCCTCCGGCGCGATGATGACCAACGTGCTGCTGGGCGACTACCCGGACGTGTTCAGCGCCGGCGCCGCGTTCATGGGGGTGCCGTTCGGCTGCTTCGCCACCACCGACGGCTCCTCGTGGAACAGCGCGTGCGCCAACGGCACGGTCAGCCGGACGGGGCCGCAGTGGGGCGACCTTGTCCGCGCCGCGGATCCCGGCCACACCGGCCCGCGGCCGCGGATGCAGCTGTGGCACGGCACCGAGGACACCACCCTGCGCTACCCGAACTTCGGCGAGGAGATCAAGCAGTGGACGGACGTGCTGGGCGTGAGCCCGGCCCCCGTCCTCACCGACCACCCGCAGAGCAGCTGGACGCGCACCCGCTACGGCAGCGCCGACACCCGGCCGCCGGTCGAGGCGGTCAGCGTGCAGGGCGCCGGCCACACCCTGCCGACGGCGGGCATGGCGGCACAGGCGATCGCCTTCTTCGGCCTGGACGCCTCCGGCCCGAGCACGCCGCCGACCACACCGCCCAGCACTCCCCCGTCCACGCCGCCGACGACCCCGCCCACGGGTGCGGCCTGCCGGGTCGGGTTCACCGCCGACGCCTGGAACACCGGCCTGACCGCGTCCGTCACCGTCACCAACACCGGCGGGAGTGCGGTGAACGGCTGGTCGCTGGCCTTCACCCTGCCCACCGGACAGACCATCACCTCCGGCTGGAACGCCACGTACAGCCCGGCCTCGGGAGCGGTCACCGCGCGGAACGCCCCGTACGACGCGGCGATCGCACCCGGCGCCTCGGTGTCGATCGGCTACCAGGCCGCCCACACCGGCAACACCGCCGCCCCGACCGCCTTCGCCCTCAACGGCGCCCCCTGCGCCCTCGGCTGACGCCGTGGGTGGCGCACCGCGAGGGGCGCGGGGACTCCGCAGTCCCCCGCGTCCCTCGCGGTGCGCCGTGTCCCCGGCGGACACCGCCGCCGTCCCGGCCCGCGTTCACTCCTCCAGCTGCTGCTCGGACCAGATGGTCTTGCCGGACGGCCCGTAGCGGCTGCCCCAGCGGTGGCTGAGCTGGGCGACCAGGAACAGGCCGCGGCCGCCCTCGTCGGTGGTGCGGGCGCGGCGCAGCCGGGGCTGGGTGTTGCTCGGGTCGCTGACCTCGCAGATCAGGACGGTGTCGTGGATCAGCCGCAGGCCGACCGGCCCGCCCGCGTAGCGGACGGCGTTGGTGACCAGCTCGCTGACGATCAGCTCGGTGGTGAAGGCGAGGTGGTCGAGCCCCCAGTCGTCGAGCCGGGCGGCGACGACGGCGCGGGCCTCGGCGACGCTGGCCGGATCGGCGGGGAACTGCCACTCGGCGACGGCGTCGGTGCCGAGCGCGCGGATGCGGGCGAGCAGCAGGGCGGTGTCGTCGGAGACCGGCGCGGCGGGGCCGGTGGTCAGTTCGCGGCCGATCGCGGCGAGGCTGCCGCCGGTGGCGGCGAGCGCGGCGAGCCGGTCGGCGAGGGTGTGGACGGCGGTGTCGAGGTCGCCGCCCTGCCGGACGAGCAGGCCGTCGGTGTAGAGGGCGAGCAGCGAGCCGGGGGCCAGCTCGACGGTGGTGGTTTCGAACGGCAGGCCGCCGACGCCGAGCAGCGGGCCGGGCCGGACCGGCAGCGGGCGGGCGGTGCCGTCCGGGTCGACGACGACCGGGGGCGGGTGGCCCGCACTGGCCAGGGTGCACTGCCGGCCGACGGGGTCGTAGAGCGCGAAGAGGCAGGTCGCGCCGATGGTGTCGCGGTGCGCCGGGTCGGCCTCGGCGGCGAGCCGGGCGACCAGTTCGTCGAGGCGTGTGAGCAGTTCGTCGGGCGGCAGTTCGAGGTCGGCGAGGGTCTGGACGGCGGTGCGCAGCCGTCCCATCGTGGCGGCGGCGTGCAGTCCGTGGCCGATGACGTCGCCGACGACCAGGGCGACCCGCAGCGAGGGCAGCAGGATGGTGTCGAACCAGTCGCCGCCGATCTCGACCCCGTCGGTGGCGGGCAGGTAGCGGCCGGCCGTTTCGAGGGCGGAGGTGCGGGTCGCGGCACGCGGCAGCAGCCGCTGCTGGAGGGCGACGGCGGCGCGGTGCTCGCGCGCGTAGCGGCGGGCGTTGTCGACGCTGAGCGAGGCGTGCGCGGCGATCTCGGCGAGCAGTGCGGCGTCCGCGTCGTCGAAGGGTTCGGGCCGGTCGATCCGCCAGGCGGCGATGGTGCCGAGGACCAGTCCGCGGGCGAAGAGCGGCGCCACGGCGAGGCAGCGGGCCCGCTCGGGGACGATCAGGCGGACCAGCTCGGGTTCGGCGAGCCCCGCCAGCAGGGTCGCCCGGTCGAGGACGACCGTGCCGCCGGCCTGGAGCCGGCGCACCAGTGGGTGGTTCGGCAGCCGCGGCACGGCGTCCCCGTCGCGCAGCGCGCCGAGCGGGCCGGTGTCGCCCTCGGCGTGCATGGCGACGCGGCGCAGGTGCAGGTCGCCGCCGCCGGAGGTCTTCGGCGGCTCGTCGCCGGTGAGGACGGGCTCGGCGAGGTCCACGGTGACCAGGTCGGCGAAGGCGGGCGCCAGGACCTCGGCGATCTCCCGGGCGGTGGTGACGACGTCCAGCGAGCCGCCGATGCCGGCCACCGCACGGTGGCGCAGCTCCAGGCGGCGGGCGGCCCGCCACTGGGCGGTGGCGTCGGTGAGCAGCGAAGCGACACCCGCGGGCTTTCCGTTCCGGTCCTCCAGCCGTACGGCGGAGAGGAGGACGGACCACTCCTTGCCCGGGTCGGTGAGCGAGCGGACCTGCTGCTGCCGGGCGGCCCGGGGCCGGCCGGTCTCCAGGACGATCCGCAGCTGGTTCTCGGCGCCGGCGGCGTCCGGGCCGGCGATCACCTCGGCGAGGGTGCTGCCGACGGGCAGGGTGGGCATGCCCGGCAGGGTCGGCGTGCCGGGGCCGGTGTTGGTCCGCTCGACCACGAGGTCGGTGCCGCGCAGCACGAATCCGATCCGGCTCTGGGCGAGGAGGGCGCGCAGCAGCGCGGCGCCCTGGTCGAACTCCTGCGCGAGGTCGGTGCGGACGGCGAGGAGGAGGCGGCTCCCGGTGGCGCCGGTGTGTTCCATCGGCAGCAGGCGGCAGTGCACGGGGACGGCCTCGCCGGCCGGCCCGATCAGGTGCAGTACGCCGACGGCGGGCAGTTCGTCACCCGTGGTGACGGCGGCAGCGGGGTCGGACGGCTGCGGGGCGGCGAGCTGCTCGGCGAACGGCCGTCCGCAGGTCTGCCGGGCCGTGCGGCCGGTGAGCTCCTCCGCCGCGGCCGACCAGGCGAGAACCGTCCCCTGCGCGTCGATCACGGCGGTCACGACGTCGTCGAGGACCCCGCCGCCGTTGAGGCCTCCCGCATCGCCCATCCTGCTCCTCCACAGGTCACGGACCGCTTCCTCCAGTATGGGTATTCCCACTGCGGCGCGAGTCGGCGCACTGTTCGCGCGCCGGATCGACTACGGCCGGTGAGGGCGGGGGCGGGCCAGCGCGGTCGGGCGGGAGCAGGAGCGGGCCCGGCGGCTCAGGCGGTGGCCCGGGGCCGGACGCCGGTGGCGGCCAGCGGCGAGGCCCACAGCGGCAGCACGCGGGCACCGGCTGTCACGGCGGCCGCGTGCCGGGGTGCGGGCCGGGGTGCGGGCCGGTCGGCGAGCAGCGCGGGCAGCTCGGCGGAGGTGGCGGGACGGTGGGCGGCGAGGGTGGTCGGGCTCATGTCGACGACACTATGCGTCACCACTGACAACGGACGGGGGCGAGCCCGCGACCGGCCGCCGGGGTCACCCGGCGTGGCCGGGCGGTTCCCAGACGGAGCTGTCGTGGGCGAAGAGCACGCGTCGCGGGTCGAGCTCCAGCAGCCTGTCCAGCCAGGGCCGGTGGCCCGGGAGCGGCGGCTGCACGCCGTCGAGGGCCGCCCGGCGGGCGAGGTGGTCGGAGGAGAACTCGGAGGCGGAGTCGTGCGCCTGGCCGGCGAGCACCACCGTCCCGTCGCCCTTGCGGACCACCAGCGACTGGTGGCCCTCGGTGTGCCCGGGGGTGGGGACGACGAGGAGGCCGGGCCGGATCTCGGCCTCGCCCGCGAGCTCCTCGTACCGCACCCCGGGGAAGTCGACGAGCTCGTCGACGGTGTGGCCGCCGGTGCGGGCGGCGGCCAGCTCCGCGGACTGGACCAGGATCGGCCGACCGGGCAGCAGCGGGTTCCCGCCGCAGTGGTCGAAGTGCAGGTGGCAGTTGACGACCAGGGAGACGTCCTCCGGGCGGGCGCCGACGCCTTCGAGGGCGGCCTGCAGCGGCCGCCGCCGGGGCCGGTAGTGGGCCTCGGTCTCCGGGCCGGCTGCCCCGATGCCGGTGTCGAAGAGGATCAGCTCCCCGCCGTGGCGCAGCAGGTAGGCGAGCACGGGTTCGACCCGCGGCTGCGGGCCGCCGGTCTCGGACGCGGGACGGACGATGTACCCGAGGTCGAGGCGGTGGACGACGGTGTTCTCCATCCCGCCAGCCTGGCAGCCCGGCGCGCCTTGGTCCGGCTGTCCGCCGACGGCGGACGCGGCCCCGGCCCCGGCCCCGATCCCGGGCACAGACCCGGACCCGGGCCGTCGACGGGGCGTCAGCGGAGCACCTCGCCGGCGCGCACCACTGGTCGTTCCGCCGGGACGGTGTCTGCCACCCCCACGGCGTCCGGCACCGCCGTGGTGTCCGGCGCCGCCGTGGGCGGGCCGGCCGCGGGTCAGGGCAGGTGCCAGACCTGGGCCGCGGTGCTGCCGCAGTCGTAGAGGCGGAGGCTGCCGGAGGCGGTGGCGTCGAGACAGCGCCCCGAGGCGGGGTTGAGCAGCGCGGGCCCCGCGCCGAAGCTCCACTGCCAGGTCTGGGCGCCGGTGCCGTTGCAGGTCCAGAGCCGGACGGAGGTCCCGTTGGCGGTGCCGCCGCCGGTGGCGTCGAGGCACTTGCCGAGGGCGCGCAGCGTGCCGTCGTCGCCGAGCGTCCAGGTCTGGGCGGGGGTTGCGTCGCAGGCGGTCCGGCTGTCGACCGGGGTGCCGTCGGCGGTCCGGCCGCCGGTGACGGCGAGGCAGGTGCGGCCCGCTCCGGCGGTCACCGGCCCGGTGGGGCCGGTGGGGCCGGCCGGGGCGGCGGGCCAGGGGATCTGCGGCGAGCGGTAGTAGCGGATGCCGAGCAGTTCCCAGCGGGGGCCGTGGGTGGCGATCCGGCGGGCGAAGTCGGTGAAGTCGTGGGCGGCGGCGGGCGACCAGCCGAGCTCGGCGAGGGCGGGCAGCCGGGGGTGGCTGAGGTGGTCGAGGTCCTGCGGGGTGGCGGCCGTCTCCGTCCACAGCGGGGCTTCGACGCCGCGGACGGCGGAGGCGGGCGCGCCCTGGAGGTAGCCGTCCGGGTCCCAGTCGTAGGCGGTGCGGACCTCCAGGCCGGAGGGGGTGGCCCAGCGCTGTCCGAGGACGGTGCCGGCGGTGTACTTCTGGTCGAGGTAGGCGAACCGGGCCGGGGCCATGATCAGGCCGGTGCCGGCGGCGGCCGCCGCGGCGAGGTCGGGGTCGTCGCCGGTGGTGTCCCAGTCCTCGACGAGGGTGGACGGCTGCAGGGTCGCGCCGGTGATCTGGTTCCAGGCGGCGGCGGTCTTGCCGTGCCGGGCGACGTCCTGCTGCACCCAGGTCATGAAGTCGGCGTACTGGGCGGGATCGGTGGTGTGCGCCTCGTCGCCGCCGATGGCGAGGTAGGGGCCGGGGGTGAGGTCGGCGAGCTGACCGACGACGTCGTCGACGAACTCCTCGGCGGCCGCCCGCCCTGCCGGGGTGCTCAGGCAGAGCGAGCTGAAGCCGACGTCGGTGCCGGTGTAGGGCGGCGGGGCCTGGCCGTCGCAGTTCAGCTCCGGGGTGGCGGCGAGGGCCGCGTTGATGTGGCCGGGCAGGTCGACCTCGGGGACGACGGTGATGTTCTGCGCGGCGGCGTACGCGACGATCGCCCGGTAGTCGTCCTGGGTGTAGTGGCCGCCGGGGCCGCCGCCCACCTGGGTGGAGCCGCCGATCGAGGTCAGTTCGGGCCGGCCGGCCACGGCGATCCGCCAGCCCTGGTCGTCCGTCAGGTGCAGGTGCAGGTGGTTGATCTTGTAGCGGGCGAGTCCGTCGATGTGGCGCTCGACCTGGGCGACGGTGAAGAAGTGCCGGGCCACGTCCAGCATCGCTCCGCGGTACGGGTAGCGGGGGTGGTCCACGATGTGCCCGCCGGGGACGGTCCACGGGCCGGGCTGCACGGTGGCCGACTCGATCGGTGCGGGCAGCAGCTGGCGCAGCGTCTGCACCCCGTTGAACAGGCCCTGCGGCTGTGCGGCCCGGATCACCACGCCGGTGGCGGTGACGTCCAGTTGGTAGCCCTCGGGGCCGACGGACGGGTCGGCGCCCGTCAGCAGCAGGGCGATCCCGTCGGCGGGCGCGGCCGCCGACGCGGCCGTCCGGACGGTCAGCGGATAGCCGGTGGCCGGGCGCAGCAGCTCCGCCAGCCGGGTACCGATCCGTGCGGCCTCGGCGGAGCCGGCCTCGGTGGTGATCGCCGTCTGCGCGGTGAGCGGGTAGCCGGTCGCCGGGTCCGGCTGCACCAGGACGGGCCGGGGCACGAGGCCGCTGCCCATCGTGGCCGCGGCCGGGGCCTGCGCGGCCCGTGGACCGGTCGGTGCGGGCAGGCCGAGCACGGTCAGTGCCAGGGCGGCCGCCGCGAGCGCCACTGCCGACGGCCGCCGGTGCGGGGTGCCGCTGCGCGCGGGCTGCGGGCGGCGGGGCGCGGAGCGGGGCATGGCGTCCTCCGTTGCTGGTCCGGGCCCTGACGTGCCCGCGGGTGCGGTCCTGACGCACCGTGGGACGGGCCGCGGCCCGGCCGCAGGGGTGTCCCGTTCGGTCGGCACCGGGCCTGCGACGGCATCACCCTATGGCAGCGGCTGCGGCCCGGCGCGGCGGGTCACCGGCGTCGTTCGGCCGCGGACGCATCGGCCCCGGCGGCGGCCGTCACCAGGGCGAGGGCCGCCGCCACCGTCTCCGGGAGGGTCTCGCGGACGGGTGCGCCGTAGTGCCGGGCGAGGTGCAGCAGGTAGCGGTTGCGCTCGGGGTTCGGGCAGTCGGGCGGGCAGCCGAGCACCGTCCGCCCGGTGGTGACGTCGTGTCCGAACTCGACGTTGGTGGTGAAGCCGGGCAGGGTGCGCAGGTCCCTCGGGATCCAGAAGAGGATCGCGGTGGCGCCGGCCCGGGCGGCGGTCTCCCAGGCGAACTGGTGGTCGTAGTCGGCGGCGCGGAAGCCGCCGCGGTCCTCCGGGAGCAGCACCGTCAGCGGCTGCGGCCCGTCCCACCGCTCGGCGAGCAGGTCGACGGCCTGCGGCCGCCAGGACGCCACCCGTGCCGCCCGCGGCGTCGGTCCGGCGAGGAAGACGCTCGGGCCGGACGGGATCTCCTCGCGTGCCCACACCTGTCGGACGGTGCCCGTCATCGTTGCCCCTCCGCCGCCGTTCCGCGCTCGCCCGTGCGGGGCGAGACTACCGGCCGGAGGGGGCGCCGCGGGTGAGCACCCCGGCGAGGGCGGGCGCGAGGGTGTCGGCGAGCAGCCGGGTGCCGGTGTCGTTGAAGTGCAGGTGGTCGCGCGGGTCGTGGACGCCGTCGCGCAGCCGTTCCGGGGCGGCGGGGTCGCGTGCCGCGAGGTCGAAGTCGGTGCGGGCGTCGATGTCGCGGGAGGACCGGATCCAGGAGTTGACCCGTTGTCGGACCTCCTCCCGTTCCTCCGTCCAGAGGGTGCTGCCGCCGAAGGGCGGGATCGTCGCGACGACCACCCGCAGGCCGTGGGCGTGCGCCAGGGCGGTGATCCGCCGGATGCCCGCGATCAGGTCCCGGGCGGAGGCGTCGTGCAGGGTGATGTCGTTGATGCCCTCGTAGAGGACGAGGGTCCGGGCGTCCGGCTGGGCGAGGACGTCGCGGTCGAGGCGGTTGAGCGCGGCGGGCCCGGCGGCGCCGGTGCTGTCGGTCAGCAGGGAGTTGGCGGACAGCCCGGCGTTGGCCATGCCGGTGCCGGGGGCGGTGCGGCGCAGGTCCGCGGCGCAGAGGTCGGGCCAGCGGTGGTCGGCGTCGGGTCGGGTGTGGGCGCCGTCGGTCTGCGAGTCGCCGAGGGCGACGAGGGTGCCGCGGCCGTCCGCGGTGGCGAGGTCGACGCCGGTGAGGAAGGCCCAGTACGGGATCGGCCGGGTGAACGCGGCGCCGCCGGTGTCGGTGCTGTGGTCGCCCGCGCCGGCCGCGGTGGTGTAGGAGGTGCTCAGCGCCCACACGTGGCGGGGCGCGACCAGGACGCGGCCCGGCAGGTGGATGCTCACCAGCAGTTCGTCTCCCTCGGCGACCGGGAGGTCGACCGGGTCGCCGTAGGCGTCGCCGCCGGCCGGGACGGTCGTCCGCGTCCGCCCGGCGAAGGTCACCGGGACGGGCGCCGCCCGGGCGGTGCCGTGGTCGGCCCGGACGGCGAGCGTCACCCGGCCGAAGGTGACCGGCACGGGCGAGAGGGCGTTGGTCAGCCTGATCCGGACCGTCCGCCCGGCCAGGTTCGGGTGGACGACCATCCGCAGCGTGCGGTCCGTCCAGCCGTCGGGCTCCGGCACGGCGGACGCGGTGCCCGGGGACGCCGTCCAGGCGGCCTCCCAGACCCGGCCGCCCGGCGCGTCCGTGGTGTTGCGGACGGCGAGGTCGAAGACGTGGAGTGCCGGGGCGCGGTCGTGGCGGTCGTCGCGGAGCCGGGGCAGGGTCACCGCGACGACCGCCTTGCCGCGGTCGATCGGGACGGCCGCCGTGTAGAGCCGCGCCTGCTCCGGCACGGTGCCGGCCGGGGTGTGGCGGTGCGGCAGGGTCAGCGCCGCCGCCGCGGTGCTCCCGGCCGCCCAGTCCCCGACGGTGAGTTCGTAGCCGCTGCTGGTGCCGTCGGCGTAGCGCACCGTGCCGGTGCCGGTGGCAGGGCCGCCGGTGGCGGTGGCGAGGAAGCCCAGGGCGCTGCCGCGGCCCGAGAGGGCCACGTCCTGGCCCGCCGCGAGGACGTTGTCGGGCCGGCCGGGTGCCACGTCGGCGCGGGTGTAGGTCGTGCCGTTGACGGTGATCCGCGCGCCCCGTGCCCATCCGGCCGCCGCCAGGTCGGCCTCGGCGAGGCTGCCGCCCCTCCCGTCCAGGTCCCCGGCGGGGGCGCTCCCGGCGGTGACTGCGGCGTTGTCGTAGAGCGCGGCCAAGGGGGCAGCGCCCTCGGCGGCGGCGCCCGGCGGCGCGGCACCCGGGGACAGCAGATGGGCGCCCACCACCGACAGGACGGTCAACGCGGCCGTCGGGCCGGCAGCCGGACGCACCCGGAGGCGGTTCACGGCATCCCTCGACGTCACTGTAGGTCCGCGGTCCGTCCACCGCCCCAGCAGCGGAACCCGTCCACAACCTTTTGGTTGTGCAAACGGCTGGTTGTGCATAGGCTGGCGTCATGACGGTCGTCGAGGACGAGTTGAGCCTGGTTTTCGCCGCGCTGGCCGATCCGACCAGGCGGGCGATACTCGAGCGGCTCGCCGCCGGCAGCGCCACCGTGGGCGAGCTGGCCGAGCCGTTCGCGATGAGCCAGCAGGCGGTCTCCAAGCACCTGAAGGTGCTGGAGCAGGCCCGCCTGATCTCCCGCACCCGGGCGGCGCAGTCCCGCCCGTGCGTGCTGGAGCCGACCAACCTGGACGCGGCCACCGACTGGATCGGCCGGCACCGCCGCGTCTGGGCCGACCGCCACGACCGCCTCGACGCACACCTGGCCGCGCTGGGCGCGGAGCAGCGCGGCGGCGGCGCCGAGGAGACGAGCACCCCATGACCACCACCGGCGAACTCACCTACCGGCGCATCCACCGGGCCACGCCCGAGCTGCTCTTCGACTGCATGACCACCCCGGAGCACCTGACCCGCTTCTGGGGTCCGACCGGCACGACCACCCCGCTGGACGGCATCGTGGTCGACCTGCGGCCGGGCGGCGCCTTCGAGACCACCATGGTCAGCGACGCCGACGGCAGCACCCACACCATGCGGGCGGTGTACGCGGAGGTCAGCCGGCCCGACCGGCTGGTCTGGGTCGAGGCCGACGTCGAGGGCGGCATGCGGACCACCGTCACCTTCACCGACCTGCACGACGGCCGGACGGAGGTGGTCACCCATCAGACCAACGTCCCGGCCGCGTACCTGAGCGCCGCGGCGCAGGCCGGCTTCGCCACCGGCCTCGACCGCTTCGAGGCGTACGTCGCGGGCCTGGACGCCGGGCACGACTGAGCCCGCCGGCGCCGATCCCCCCGGGGGCCGCCGCGGCACCGGTCTCCGTGCAGCCCCGATCTCCATGGAAGGCAGGGAGTCACCATGCCCGTCCTCACCTCCACCGACGGCACCCGCATCGCCTACGAGTACGGCGGCGCCGGACCGGCGCTCGTCCTGGTCGACGGCGCGCTGTGCCACCGTTCGGCCCGCCCGCTGGCCGCGCTGCTGGAACGGGACTTCACCGTGTACGCCTACGACCGCCGGGGCCGCGGCGACAGCGGGGACACCCCGCCCTACGCGGTGGACCGCGAGGTCGAGGACCTGCGGGCGGTGGTCGCGGCCGCCGGGGGCCGGGCGGCCGTGCACGGGACCTCCTCCGGGGCCGCACTCGTCCTCCGGTCGGCGGCGGCCGAGCCGGGGATCACCCGGATCTCCCTCTACGAGCCGCCGTTCGTCGCCGAGGCCGGTCCGGCCGCGGAGGCGAAGGAGTACTCGGCGCGGCTGCACGAGCTGCTCGCCGCCGGCCGCCGGGGCGATGCGGTGGCGCTGTTCATGACGCACGCCGGGGTCCCCGCGCAGGCGGTGGCGGGGATGCGGACGCAGCCGCACTGGCCGGCGTTCGAGGCGATCGCCCCGACGCTGGGGTACGACGACGCGGTGCTGGCCGACGGCTCCGTGCCGCGCGACCTGGCACGGCGGGTCGGCGTGCCGGCGCTCGTCCTGGCGGGCGGTGCGAGTCCGCCGGTGCTGCAGCAGGCCGCCCGGGCGGCCGCGGAGGTGCTGCCCGGTGCGGTGCACCGCGTTCTGGAGGGTCAGACGCACGACGTGGCGGCGGAGGCGCTGGCGCCCGTCCTCGCGGAGTTCTTCCTCGGCTGAGGCCCGATCGGGGCCCGGTGCGGCGGCGGTCCGTGCTGAACTGTCGTCATGGACAACGCCCGATACCTGGAATGCCTCGCGGCCGATTTCGCCCGGCTGCGGTCCGTGGTGCCGCTCGCACCCACCGCGGCCGTGCCGACCTGCCCGGGTGGACGGTCACCGACCTGGCCCGGCACGTCGGCGCCGTGTACCTGCACAAGATCGCGGCGATGCGGGAGGGCGCCGAACCCGAGCAGTGGCCGCCGAAGGGGCTCGACGAGGAGGAGCCGATCGCGCTCCTCGACCGGGCCTACCAGGGCCTGCTGGCCGAGTTCGCCGCCCGCCGCCCCGAGGACCCGGCCGGCTCCTGGTACGCGCCGGACAGGTCGGTGGGTTTCTGGATCCGGCGGATGGCGCAGGAGACGGTGATCCACCGGATCGACGCCGAGCTCGGCACCGGGCAGCGGGTCGCGCCCGTCCCGGCCGATCTCGCGGTGGACGGCATCGACGAACTGCTGAAGGTCTTCGTGGCGTACGGCGTCGAGGAGTGGGGCGACTACTTCACCGGGATCCTGGCGGACTCCCCCGGCCGCGGCTACGAGGTGCGGACCGAGGGCGCCGCCTGGCGGCTGCGGACCGGCCCCGGGGTGTTCACGGTCGAGGACGGGGCCGGCGACGGCCCGGCGGACACCGTGGTGAGCGGTCCGCCCGCGGCCGTGCTGCGCTGGGTGTGGAACCGTCAGGACGGCGACCCGGCGCCCGGTCTGACCGTCGAGGGCGATCCCGACGCCGTCGCGGAGCTGAAGCGCTGCATCGTCACCGCCACCCAGTGACCCCCGGCGGGGGCCGGAGGGCTGCCGGTCGGCCGACCCGTTTGTGCGCGGCCGCCCCCGGCCAGCACGATGTCCCCGCACGGCCGGTCGGCACGGCCGTCAGGTGACGGGAGCAGGGATGATCCGCTGGGTGTACGCGTTCGTGGACCGGCCGCGGGAGCGGTTCGCGCAGGCCGCCGGGTTCTGGACGGCGACGACCGGCACGTCGCTGTCACGACGCCGGGGCGCGGACGGCGAGTTCGCGACCCTGCTGAGCGAGGGGACGGACGCCTGCCTGAAGCTCCAGGGCGTGGCCGGCGGCGCCGGCGGCGCGCACCTGGACCTGGCGGTCGAGGACGTCCGGGCGCTCGCCGGCCGCGCCGTCGAACTGGGTGCCTCGGTACTGGCGGACGAAGGCGACGGCCTGGTGGTCCTCGCCTCCCCCGCCGGGCAGTCGTTCTGCGCGGTGCCCTGGCGCGGCGAGTCCCGCCGTCCGGAGGTCCACGCGGGCACCCGGCTGGACCAGCTCGCCGTCGACGTCCCGGGCGGGGCGTTCGAGGCCGAGACGGCGTTCTGGGGCGGGCTGACCGGCTGGCCGGTGCTGACCGGCTCGCGGCCGGAGTTCCGGGTGGTCGAGTCGCCGGCGGAGCTGCCCGTCCGGATCCTGCTGCACCGACTGGACGACCCCCGGCCGACCGGCGCCCACCTGGACTTCGCCTGCGCCGACCGCGCGGCCGCCCGGCGCGCCCACGAGGACCTCGGCGCGGTCTTCGTCGCCGAGCACAGCCACTGGACGGTGATGCGCGACCCGGCCGGCGGCACCTACTGCCTCACCGCCCGCGACCCGCACACCGGCGCCCTGGGCTGACGGCGGGAGCGCTCAGCGCCGCCCGTCCGCGACCGCCGCCGTGGTGAGCCGGTCGGCGAGGGCGCAGGTCAGCACGGCCGCGGTGAGGGCGGCGACGGCCGCGCCGAGCAGCGCCGTCTCGTAGTGGGCGCCCGCCGTCAGACGTCCGGCGGCGGCGCCCGCGAGCAGGGCCGCGAGCACGGCAGGCAGCAGGGCGAGCGCCGCGGTACGGGGGCGGGCGGCCAGGACGGGGACGGCGGCCGCGAGGAGGACGAGGAGCCCGGCCGCGGCGGCGAGCGGCGGGGTCCCGAAGGTGACGCCGTACCGGATCGCCAGGGCCGGGACGAAGAACAGCACCAGTGACCGGCGCAGCCCGTCCGCGAGCATCCCGGTGGCCGGCCGCGCCGCCGGGCCGGCCGCGGCCGGGATCCGGCGGCGGAGCAGCGTGGTGGCGGCGAGGACGGCGACCGCCGCGGCCGCGCCGGGGAGGCGGCCGGGCAGGCGGCCGAGGTTGTAGAGCAGCGCCGTGTCGTAGACGGTCAGCACGAGGTGGCCGAACGCGGCGAGGTCGACGGCGAAGAGCAGCAGGCCCGCGGTGCCCGGCGGCCCGGCCGGGGTGCGGGCGGCCCGCGCGTCGCGCCGTACGACGGCGGCGACGGCGGGCGGGGTGAGCACGGCGGAGAGCAGCCGGATCGCGATGTCCTGTTCCGTCCACGGGGTGCGCAGCTGCCATTCGACGGTGCAGAAGACGGCGGTGCAGGAGGCCGCGGCGAGACCGAGCAGCGGCGACAGGGCGGCCTGCCGGTACGCCACCGGGTCGAGTCGGCGCAGGACGGTCAGGAACACCAGCAGGACGAAGGGCAGTTCGAGCAGCGCCGGGACGCGGAGCAGGCTCGGTGCGAGCAGTTCCGGTGCGGGCACGTGGGCGGCGAGGGCCCGCACGGTCGGCCCGTCGGCGAGGTCGAACCAGCCGGGCGGCAGCAGCCGGGCGACGAACGAGGCGTCGCCGTCGTGCACCCGCAGCAGGTAGACGGTGACCAGCAGCTGGTTGAGGAGGATCAGTGCGGTGACGGCGGCCAGTGCGGTCTCCGCGGTGACCCCGGCCGGTGTGCCCGGTGCGGCCGGTGCGGGGCGGCGCAGCACCCGCGGGGCCTGCCGGAGGGCGACCGCGACGGAGCCGGCCACGGCGGTGTCCACGAGGAGGGTGCCGGTCGACATGGTCCGTCACTCTAGGAAACGGGCCGGACTGTTCAGCGGTGCGGGTCCTCCAGGGTCTCCAGCAGGGTGCGCAGGGTGGCCGCCAGGCCGTCCCGGGCGGCGGGGTCGAGCGCGGCGAGCAGGCGTTCCTCGGTGGCGAGGTGGTCGGGCAGGGCGCCGTCGATGAGGGCGAGTCCCTTGTCGGTGAGGGAGACCAGGACGACCCGGCCGTCGGTGGGGCTGGGGCTGCGGGTGACGAGGCCGTTGGCCTGGAGCCGGTCGAGCCGCTGGGTGACGGCGCCGGAGGTGACCATCGCGGAGCGCATCAGTTCGGCGGGGGTGAGCGGATGGTCCGGGCCGTTGCGCCGCAGGGTGGCGAGGACGTCGAAGGAGGCCGCGTCGAGGCCGTGCGCGGCGAAGGTGCGCCGCATCTCGGGCTCAAAGGCCGCCACGACCCGCTTGAGCCGGCCGATCACGGCCATCGGGGAGACGTCCAGGTCCGGGCGCTGCCGGGCCCACTGGGCGAGGACGGTGTCGACGTGGTCTGCCATGGAATCAGCCTAGCGGATCTCTTAGCAGTGAGATACATTGCCTTAGTGCTAAGAAATCGACGGCTGACCGTCCTCCTGCTGACCGCGATCGCCCCGGCCGTCTGGGGCTCCACCTACCTCGTCACCACCGAGTTCCTGCCGCCCGACCGCCCGCTGACGGCCGCCATGCTCCGCGCGCTGCCCGCCGGCCTGTTACTGGTCCTGCTCACCCGCCGCCTGCCGAGCGGCAGTTGGTGGTGGCGCTCGCTCGTGCTCGGCTCCCTCAACATCGGCGTCTTCCTCGCGCTGCTGTTCGTCGCCGCCTACCGGCTGCCCGGCGGACTCGCCGCCACCGTCGGCTCCGTCCAGCCGCTGCTGGTCGCCGGACTCTCCGCCCTCCTCCTCGGCGAACGCCTCACCGCCCGCACGGCGGCCGCCGCCGTCGGCGGCATCGCCGGCGTCACCCTCATGGTGCTGCGCGCCGAGGCCCGGCCGGACGCCGTCGGCATCGCCGCCGCCCTCGGAGGCGCCGCCGTGATGGCCTCCGGCGTGGTGCTCAGCAAGCGCTGGGCCCCGCCCGCAGGACTGCTCGCCGTCACCGGCTGGCAGCTCGTCGCCGGCGGACTGCTGCTCCTGCCCGTCGCCCTGCTCGCCGAGGGCCCGCCGCCCGCCGACCTCACCGCCCGCAACCTCGGCGGGTACGCCTACCTCGGGATCATCGGCGCCGCCGTGGCCTACACCCTGTGGTTCCGCGGCATCAGCGCCCTCTCCCCCACCCAGGTCACCTTCCTCGGACTGCTGAGCCCACTGGTCGCCACCGCCCTCGGGTGGCTGGTGCTCGGCCAGGGACTCACCGCCCTGCAACTGCTCGGCGCCCTGCTCGCGATCGGCTCGGTCGTCCTCGCCCAACTGCGCCACCGGCCCGCCGCCCCACCGGCCGCACCGGCCGCGCTGACCGCAGAACAGGCCCTCCGACCCGCCGAGTTCACCGGCAGCCGCACCGACGACTGACCGTCCCCGGCTTCGGCCGCGCCCCGGGCGGCCACCATCCCGCGAAGAAGATCACCTACGGCCACCAGGAGGCCCCGTGGCTCCCCCGCCGCTCACCGGCCGGCTCGTCCGCCTGCGCGAACTCCGCGAGGAGGACCTCGACCGGCTCGTCACCTGGTGGAACGACCCGGCCACCGCCGTCCGCCGGGTCACCGGCCCGGTCCGCCCCCGGCCCGGCGCCGAGATCGCCGCCATGTTCCGCTCGTGGAGCCAGAACACCGGCTGCAACGTCGGCCTCACCGTCGTCACCCTCGACGGCGACGAGACCGTCGGCCACGTCACGCTCTACGGCGCCGACCCCAAGGACCGCTGCGCCACCCTCGCCGTCATCGTCGGCGCACCCCACCAGGGCCGCGGCCTCGGCACCGACGCCGTCCGCACCCTGCTCGACCACGGCTTCGCCGAACTCGGCCTGCACCGCGCCGAACTGACCGTCCTCGGCGACAACCTGCCCGCCCTCGCCGCCTACCGCAAGGCCGGTTTCACCGAGGAGGGCCGCCGCCGCGAGGCCGTCTTCCGCCACGGCCGCTGGCAGGACCACGTCCAGACGGGTGTCCTCGCCCGCGAGCACCTCGTCACCGGACGGACCTCCGCAGCCGGGTGACGGGCCGACCCCGCCGCACCGGCCGCCGCCCACCCGCCCCGGGGAATCCGCGTGAAGCCGCCGGACGCCCTCGCTACGGCGGGAAGCATGATCGACAACGCTGCCGAAACCCTCGCCCGGGCGTTCATCGGCTGGGACGCCGAGGATGTCGCGGCCCACGTCACCGACGACCTCACGCGGGACGAGATCCTGAGCGTCCGGGACTTCTTCCCCGGCCGCGAGGACGACCTGCTGGCGACCGCCGTGTACGTGGTGCCGCCCGAGCTGTACGAGGCGATGCGGGCAGCCGTCCCCCGCCTCGGGTTCCGAGCGGTGCTGGAGTACCAGCTCGGCGGCCACCTCGAGGCGTAGCCGGTCCGCGGGCGCGGTTCAGCCGCGGCGGAGGTGCTCGGCGAGGGCGTCGAGGGTGCGCCGCCAGGCGTCGGTGGCGGACTTCTCGTCGTAGGTGTCGGGGCGTTCGTCGTTGAAGAAGCCGTGGCCCACGCCCTGGTAGGTGACCTGTTCGTGGCGGACGCCGGCCGCGTGCAGGTGCTCGCCGACGCGGTGCCACTCGTCGAGGGACATCACGAAGTCGTCGGCGCCGAAGAAGCCCAGCAGGAAGCCGGTGTTCTTCGCGATCGCGGCACTGTCGGCAACCGGGGGACGGGGCTCGGCCAGCGGGATGCCGCCGTCGAGCAGCCAGCCGCCGTAGTAGCTGACGACCAGGTCGAACGGCAGCGCCGTGGCGCCGAGGACGGCGATGTGCCCGCCCAGGCTGAAGCCGAGCACCGCGGTGCCGCCCTGCCCGCCGAACTCCCGGACGGTGGACCGGGCGGCCGTCAGGTCGGCGAGCACCTCGTACCGGCGCAGTGCGGTCATCAGCCGGCGGCCCTCGGCGCGGCCCGCCTCGTCGTGGCCGAAGCCGGCGCGCCGGGCGTTGCGCCAGTAGAAGTCGGGTGCCAGGACGGCGTACCCGGCCGTGGCGAGCCGTTCGCAGACCGCCTTCAGGTGGCCGGTGACGCCGAAGAACTCCCCGGCCACCACCACCGATCCGTGGGCCGGCCGCCCGTCCGGCAGGACGAGCAGCCCCTCCGGGCCACCGCCCTCGCCCTCGCCGAGCGGGATCCACCGTGCTGTCGTCGTGCTGTCCGCCATCGCTCCCCCTTCGTGGTCGATCGGAGTCTAACCCGTACCACGGAGTGGAATTGACGGATGATCAGTCGAAAGGACGCGGGCCTCAGGCCGGGGTGCGGCGCACGGTGCACAGGCCCCAGATGACGACGGTGCAGGCGGCGATCACGACGAGCGACCAGAGCGGGTAGTACGGGATCGACAGGAAGTTGGCGACGATCACCAGACAGGCGACGGCCACCCCGGCGATCCGGGCCCACAGGGCGAGCCGGAAGAGGGCCAGGCCGATCAGGATCGCCACCACCCCCAGGACGAGGTGGATCCAGCCCCAGCTCGTCAGCGTGAACCGGAAGGTGTACTTCGGGACGATCACGAACACCGGGTCGCCTGCCAGCGCCATGACGGCGCGCAGCAGGTTGAGCACACCGGAGACGAGCAGCAGGACGGCGGCGACGGCCACCACGCCGCTCGCCGCGCCGTCGGTGCCGCGTCGGCCGTTCACTGCTTCTGCCATGGGTGCGCCTCGATTCCGTACCGGTCGGTCTCCTCGACGACCGGACCGTGTCGATCCTCGCCCCGATCCCTGCCCGCCGCAGCGCCCGGACGTGCGGCGACACGCCGGTACTCACCCCTCCGGCGGGGTGTGCGTGGCAGCCGGGGCGGCGCGGGCCGAGGATGAGGGCAAAGTCTGTCCGCAGGAGATCGGAGCCGGTGATGGCGAGCCTGACCGTGTGGCGTTTTCCCACCCCGGAGGGGGCGCAGGACGCCCTGGAGGTCCTGAAGGACCTGCAGCACCAGGGGTTGATCATCGTCCAGGACGGTGCGGTGGTGAGCTGGCCCGAGGACAAGAAGAAGCCCAAGACGAAGCAGCTGAGCAACCTGACCGGGCTGGGCGCGATCGGCGGCACCTTCTGGGGCCTGCTGCTCGGCATGATCTTCTTCGTGCCGCTCCTCGGCATGGCGGTGGGCGCCGCGACCGGCGCCGTCTCCGGTCACTTCACGCACGTCGGGATCGACGACGAGTTCATCCAGGAGGTGCGCGACAAGGTGACCCCCGGCACCTCGGCACTGTTCCTGCTCACCTCGCACGCCGTCCTGGACAAGGTGGCCCCCGCCTTCCAGGGGCAGCACGCGGAGCTCATCCAGACCAACCTGTCCGACGAGCAGGAGAAGGTGCTGCGGGAGACCTTCGCCGAGGACGAGTGACTCCTCCGCACGATCAGCCAGCCGCACCGTCCGGGTGCGGGAGTCGTCTTCAAGGGCGCTCGGACGGGCATTCGGGGCGCGCGGGGGCACCTCCCGGCCGAAGGCGGGGGCTGCGCGATTCGGATGCGGGGGACCGTGTGGACCAGCGGTGAGCCGGAGTCGCCACGAGCACCGCTCCCGGACTGCGTAGTTCCCGCGCCCCTCGTTCGACCTCCCGAGCGCCCTCTGGGTCCTAGGTGCCCGGGCCGCCGGCGGTGAGCGCGGTCAGGGCGTCGGCGTGGGCGGCGCCGGATTCGGCGGCGATCTCGGCGAGGGTCTGCTCCGGCCGGATCGTGGCGAACCGGACGGGGCCGCCCGCCGTGCTGAAGCCGTGCACGGCGGGCCTGGCCAGGCTGTTGTAGGCCCACGGGGCGGAGGTGTAGTAGCCGCCGGTGTCGTGCAGCACGACCAGGTCGCCCGGCTCGATGCGGGGCAGGGCCCGGCCGCGGGCCACCACGTCGCCGGAGAAGCAGCAGGGCCCGGCGACGTCCTGGATCTCCTCGGGGCCCTCGCGCCGGGTGCCGTCCGGCCGGTGCACGCCCACCCGGAGCGGCCAGGCCCCGGGCATGAGCACCGTCCGGGTGGCGAGGTGGGCGCCGGCGTGGGTGAGCGCGATGCGGCGGCCGCCGACCTCCTTGGTGTACTCGACGCGGGCCGCGGTGAAGCCGTTCTTCGCGACCACCGACCGGCCGAACTCGGTGACCAGCGCGTAGCGGCCGGCGAACAGGGCGGGGACGGCGGCCCGCAGCTGGGCCGCGTACGCGGCGAACGTCGGCCGCACCTCGTCGTCGTCGAAGTTGACGGGCAGTCCGCCGCCGAGGTCGAGCGAGTCGACCTGCCGGCGGCCGGCCCGGCGGTTGACCTCCTCGGCGAGCTCCCAGGTGGCGCGGACGCCGGACGCGATGAGGTCGAGCGAGCAGCCCTGCGAGCCGACGTGGACGTGCAGCCGGCTGAGCCAGGGGTACCGGCCGAAGGCGTCGAGCACCCGGTCGCGGGCGCCCGGGTCGCGCAGCGGCACCCCGAACTTGGACTGCGCGGAGGCCGTGCTCATCGCCCCGATCGTGCCCGTGCCCACCTGCGGGTTGACCCGCAGCCCGAGCACGGAGCCGCTGCGGCCGGGGGCCGGCAGGGCGGCGATCCGTTCCAGTTCCTGGAGGTTGTCGGCGTTGACGGCGATGCCGAGGTCCACGGCCTGGGCGAGTTCGGCGGCGGTCTTGGCCGGGGAGTCCAGCACGATCCGGTCGGCAGGGACGCCGGCCGCGCGGGCGAGCGCGAGTTCGCCGGGGCTGGCCACCTCGCAGCCCATGCCGGCGTCGGCGACCAGCCGCAGCACGGGCACCAGGGCGGCCGCCTTGGCCGCGAAGGTGTGCAGCACCGGCACGTCCGGGCCGAAGGCGGCGTGCAGACCGGTGACCGTCCGGCGCACCCCGTCGACGTCCAGGAAGCCCGCCGCGGCGTGCCGGGCGCCGACCAGGCCGGCGGTGGCCGCCGCCCGGACGACGCGGTCGCGCCTGCCGGCGTCGATCCACTGCCGCCGGTCGTGCTCGGGTGTGCTCTCCACCGTGCCGTGCTCCTCGCCCTCGCCGCCTCGCGGGCCCGCCGCCGCCCTGTGGCACGTGGTCCCGTCACATCCAGCATCGGGACACCGCGGCCGTTCGGCATGGATCTGCCGGGAAACGTCACCCGGGTCGCCCCGGCCCCGCACCCTCCCGGCAGGGCCGGTGCGGGGCCGGGGCCGTGGTCAGGGGCGGACGTACGGCCTGGTCATGATCTCCATGTTGTGGCCGTCCGGGTCCTCGAAGTAGGCGCCGCGGCCGCCGAACCAGTCGTTGGTCCGACCGGGCGCGGTGTGGCTGGGATCGGCGTAGTAGGTCACCGCGGCGGCCTCCAGGCGGTCGATCATGGCCTGGAAGTCCTCGTCGGGGACGAGGAACGCGTAGTGCTGGGACTGGATCGGCTCGTCGCGCTTCTCGTAGTAGTCGAGGGTGACGCCGTTGCCGAGGTCGACCGGCAGGAAGGGCCCGAACGGGGCGCCGACCTCCAGGCCGAGGATGCCGGCGAGGAACGCGGCGGACACCCGCCGGTCCCGGGCGTACACGGCGGTGTGGTTGAGCTGGACGGTGGTGACGGAAGACATGGCTGGTCCTTCTCTCCGGGTCGTGGAACGCGGCGCACGGCGATGTGCTCGCAGCGGTGCGCTCGCAGGGGCACTGCGACGACGTGGAGAGAACGGCGGGGCCCTGCCCCGCCTCGTGCTCAAGCCGAGGCCGGGTGCCCGTTCCGTGTGTGGCCCATGGCCGACCCGGCAGTCACCCGACCGACCCTAGCGGCCGCCCGCCGACCGGGCAACGCCCTTTCGGCGGTGGCGGACGGTCCGCGTTTCACCCCGCGACCCACCGCCCGCACTCCGTAGACTCCGGGCATGACCGGTGCGTCGGACGGAGCGTTGAAGGGCAGGGTCGCCCTGGTCGCGGGGGCGACCCGGGGCGCGGGGCGCGGCATCGCGGTGGAACTCGGTGCGGCGGGCGCCACGGTGTACGTGACCGGCCGCAGCACCCGCGCGCAGCGGTCCGAGTACGACCGCCCCGAGACCGTCGAGGACACCGCCGACCTGGTGACCGCGGCGGGCGGGCACGGCATCGCCGTCCCCACCGACCACCTGGTGCCCGCTCAGGTCCGCAGCCTGGTGGACCGCATCGACGCCGAACAGGGCCGGCTCGACGTCCTGGTGAACGACATCTGGGGCGGCGAGAACCTCTTCCAGTGGGACACCCCGGTGTGGGAGCACGACCTGGACAACGGGCTGCGCCTGCTGCGCCTCGCGGTGGAGACCCATGCGATCACCAGCCACCACGCGCTGCCCCTGCTGCTGCGTCGCCCCGGCGGCCTCGTCGTCGAAGTGACCGACGGCACCGCCGAGTACAACCGCGACACCTACCGGGTCTCGTTCTTCTACGACCTCGCCAAGACCTCGGTGCTGCGGATGGGCTTCGCGCTCGGCGAGGAGCTCGGGCCGCGCGGCGCGGCCGCGGTCGCGCTGACCCCGGGCTGGATGCGCTCGGAGATCATGCTCGGCCACTTCGGGGTGACGGAGGAGAACTGGCGCGACGCCCTCCGGGTCGAGCCGCACTTCTGCATCTCGGAGACCCCGTTCTTCGTCGGCCGGGCCGTCGCCGCGCTGGCCGCCGACCCCGAGGTGGGCCGCTGGAACGGCCGGTCCCTGTCCAGCGGCGGCCTCGCCCAGGTCTACGGCTTCACCGACCGCGACGGCAGCCGGCCCGACGCCTGGCGCTACATGGTGGAGGTCCAGGACCCGGGCCGCCCCGCCGACGCCACCGGATACCGCTGAGCCTCCCGTACGCCGCCCGGCGACCGGTGGCATCGCCCGCCACGGAGTCTGGCCGGGTCGGGCGGCGGTGTCAAAGGACGGCCGCGCGCCGGGACTTGGACTTTTATCGCTGGTGGGCCGGGTTTCGGGCAGCTCTGCGGACGGCTGCGGCGCGACCCTTGACACCCTTGTCGGCACGCTGCCACGGTGTGCTTGAAGCTGCTTTCAAACGAGCCCTAATGAGCATCTTCAAGCATGAGCGCGCTCGGCGGCGCCGTGGGCGGGCCCCGGCGCCGACCCCCACCGATCCCCCACCACCGTGCACCGCCACGGAAGGAGCCTCCGTGCCCACACCCCTGCGCAGCATCCTCACGGCCGGGCTGGCCGCTGCCGCCCTGGCACTGGCCGGCGCCGGCGCACCGACGGCCGCGGCCGACCCCGCCGCCGCACCGCCCGCCGGAACCACCTACACCGTCTCGGTCGGCGCACCGGCGACGTACGGCCACCCCACCGACACCCCGGCGGCGCCGTACGTCGACAAGGACGGCACCTTCTGGTTCCAGCAGTCCGCCGCGCTGTACGGCGCGAACGACCCGCGCTACTGGGACTTCTTCACCGGCACCGACTTCGACACCGCCACCCGCTCGTCCGCCGTCAGCAACGCCGTGAACCCGGCCAACTCCGACGACCGGAACGACGACACCACCTGGCGGTGCGACAACAGCCCGACGGGCCGGACGGCGACGCCCGCGGCCGGCTCCGGCAGCTACGCGCACAAGAACTACTGCGACCTCGCGGGCGTCTGGGTCGACCCGGACACCGGCGACTGGTACGGGCTGGTGCACAACGAGTTCACCCCGCAACCGTTCGGCGACGGCCTGCACTTCGACGCCATCGACTACGCCGTCTCCACCGACCAGGGGAGGACCTGGACGATCCGGGACCACGTCATCACCTCGCCGTACAGCACCGCCCGCGGCGACACCACGGCCTTCCCCCACCAGACGTACTCCTACGGCGACGGCGACCAGCGGCTGTTCGTCGACACCGCCTCCGGGTACTTCTACGTCTTCTACGGCTCGCGCGTGGTCGACAAGTCCGGTGGCTGGAAGGCCTTCTACGAGCACGCGGCGCGCGCCCCGCTCTCCGCCAAGATGGCGCCCGGCAGTTGGCAGAAGTGGTACGACGGCGCCTGGTCGCAGCCCGGGGTGGGCGGCCGGGAGAGCAACATGGTGCCCGTCGGCCCGTCCGGCACCACCGGGTACACCCCGGTGACGGGCGAGTACGACCCGGCGAACACCGGCACCGCGGCCCAGCAGATCGCCGCCGGGACGATGCCCGCGACCTCGCCGCTGTTCGTCATGGACGTCACCTGGAACGCCCACCTCGGCCTCTACATCGGCGAACCGCAGGCCGTCGACCAGAGCGGCAACGCACCGCAGCAGTTCTACGCCACCGCCGACCTCGCCACCCAGAAGTGGTTCCTGCTCGGCGACACCGGCAGCTACCGCACCGCGTCCTGGTACCGCTGGTTCCTCGACGGCGCCAACCGCACCAGTTCCACGATCACCGGCCGGACCTTCCGCTCGTACTGCGCGTTCGGCTGCTCCGGCGGGGCCTCCGGCCAGTACGTGGACGTCACCGTCGGCGCCTCGGCCGCCGCCGCGCCGCCCGTCGACCCCTCCAGGTCCTACCGGATCGCCGGCGCCAACGGCCGGGTCCTCGCCCAGGTCTCCGGCGGCTCGGCGACCACCTCGCTGGCCTCCGCCACCGGCTCCGCCCTGGAGTCGTGGACCTTCGCCGCCAACGGCGACGGCTCCTACCGGATCGCCAACGGCTCCACCGGCCGGCTGCTCGGCGTGGACTCAGGCGCCGTCGCCGGCCGGGCCTGGGGCGCACTGCCCACCGCCACCGCCGCCCCCGCGAACGGGCCCGCCGTCGGCCAGCAGTGGTGGGTGATCCCGGGCACCACCGCCTCCGGCACGGCCACCGGCACCGTCAAGCTGGTCAACCGCTACAGCGGCCTCGTCCTCGGCCTGACCCCGGCGGCCGGCCGGCTCGCCGAGACCACGCCCGTCCGCAGCTGGACGGACACCGGCGGCAGCGGCGTCGGCGGCGGGCGCAGCGCGGACGAGCAGGCACTGACGCTGACGGCCGTCGGCGCGGCGGCCGAGACCGTCACCGTCACCGACCCGGGCGACCAGTCCACCAAGGTGAACACCGCGGTCTCCCTGCAGCTCACCGGCAGCGACTCCGCGAACAGGACGCTCACCTTCTCGGCGACCGGCCTGCCCGCCGGCCTGACGATCGGCGCGGGCGGTCTGATCACCGGGACGCCCACGGCCACCGGATCGTCGACGGTGACGGTCACCGCCTCCTCCGGGACGGCCACCGGCTCGACCACCTTCACCTGGGCCGTCAACCCGGCGCTCGCGGGCAGCCACACGCTGACCGCCTCCGGCAAGGCGCTCGACGACCCGAACCACTCGACCGCCGCCGGCACCCGGTTGGTGACCTGGACACCGAACGGCGGCCCGAACCAGACCTGGGTCTTCACCGCGCAGGCGGACGGCAGCTACCAGATCACCAACGGTGAGTCGAACCTCTGCATGGACGTCAGCGGCGGCTCGACCGCGGCCGGCGCCCAGGTCATCCAGTGGACCTGCACCGGCGGCAGCAACCAGCGCTGGGTGGTGACCGCCGTGAGCGGCGGATACCGGATCAGCTCGCAGAAGAGCGGCCTGCTGCTCACCACCGCCTCCACCGCGGACGGCGCGGCGGTGACCCAGCAGGCGGACACCGGCTCGGCGCTGCAGCGCTGGACGGTCGGCTGACCGAACGGTCCGCAGGGCCCCGCGGGGAGGTCGACCGCGGGGCCCTCCCGGTGTCTGCGGCCGAGCACCGCCGTTGCCCGGGGCGATGCGGGCCGTGCGGGCGGCGCGGGCGGCGCGGGCCGTGCGGGCGGCGCGGGCGGCGCGGGCGGCGCGGGCCGGAGCCTGCTGTGAGAGGGTCGAAGACATGGGCGAGTCCTGGGTCTTCGACGACGGCACCGCTCCGGCGACGGTCGAGGCGGCGCTCGACCTGCTGCGCGGTCGGATCGCCGCGGGACGTTTGGAGACCTGGCTGGCCGCCTCCTCCGGCCGGTCGCTGGGCGTCGTCAGCAACGGCGAGCGCGCGATGGTGCTGCTGCTCGATCCCGAGGGCGACCCGGGCGGGCACGCCGTGGATCCGCTGGCCGCCGGCCGCAGCACCGGCTTCGTCCTGACGAGCGGTCAGCACGACGAGTACCCCGACACGGAGACCGTGCCGCTCCCGGAGGGCCTGCGGATCGTCGGCCACGTGCTGGCCACCGGTGTCCCGCCGGTCGACGCGGACTGGTCCGACGACCGCTGAACGGCGCAGCGGGCCGCCGGGCGGCTCAGTGGCGGGGGATGCCGAGGGTGGTCAGCAGGTCCTCGTGCAGCTGGAACCAGACGGCGTGATACGAGTCGGTGCTCTCGGTGACGGCGCCCCGCTCGCCCGCGTGGGCGCGGCCGAGCGCGCCGGCCAGCCGCTCCCGGTAGCGGGCGAAGCGGTGCAGGACGGCCGACAGCTCGGCGCAGACCTCGGCGGCCCGGCGGTCGAGGTCGGTCAGCCGGGTCAGCACGAGGGTGTCGTAGGTGGTGTCGGCGTGGTCGTTGAGGGCCATCGCGCCGTCGACCGGGCGGGTCTGCCAGGCCGTGCAGAGGTCGAGGAGTTCCGGGTTGAGGACGAGGAAGCGCTCGTAGGCCTCGGCGACGGGCTTCCGGGACGCGGAGGCCGCGAGTTCGGCGGCGATCCGTTCGGCGTCGGCGGCGCGGCCGGCCTCGGTCAGGCCCCAGCCGCCGAAGGGGCCGGAGATCCGGGTGACCAGCCCGGCCACCGCCAGGTCGATCAGCTCGGACTCCACGTCGGCCTCGGGGAGGCCCGCGGCCTCGGCCGCCCGGGCGAGTTCGGCGAATCCGGTGCAGCGCAGGGTGTGGAGAACCAGCAGGTCGGGGCTGGTGCGGTGGGGCAGCTCGGGCACGCCCGTATGCTACAGCGGTGAGGTGGATCCACCCGCTGTCGGCGGACCTCCGGGAGCCGGCGGACGTCCTCGGCGGCAAGGCGCACGGCCTGGTGGCGCTGCTGCGGCTGGGGCTGCCGGTGCCGCCGGGCTTCGTGATCGGCACCGCGGCCTGCCGGGCCTTCCTGCGGGACGGACGGCTGCCGGACGGCCTGACCGAGGAGCTCGCCGCCGCGGTCACCGCGCTGGAGGCCGCCACCGGCCGGCGGTTCGGCGGGCGGCGGTTCGACGGGCGGCGGCCGCTGCTGGTGGCCGTCCGCTCGGGCGCCGCCGTCCCGATGCCCGGCATGATGGCGACCGTGCTCGACGTCGGTCTGACCGGCGGGGCCGCCGAGGCGCTGGTCGCCGAAACGGGTGAACCGGAGTTCGTCCGCGACTCCCGGCTGCGCCTGCTCACCGGGCTCGTCGCCGCCGCCACGGGCCGGCCCGCCGACCCCGCGGGCTCCGGGGGCTGCGGGGGCAGCGACGGGGAGCGACTCGCGGCGGCCGCGGAGGCGGTGCGCCGGCACCTCGGCGAGCCGGTGCTCGACCACGCGCGGGAGCAGTTGGCGCAGTCCGTCGCCGCCGTTTTCCGGTCCTGGGACTCACCGCGGGCACGCACCTACCGCGCGCTGAACGGCATTCCGGACGGGCTCGGCACCGCCGTCACCGTGCAGGCGATGGTGTTCGGCAACCGCGGGCGGCACAGCGGCACCGGGGTGGCGTTCAGCCGGGACCCGGCCACCGGCGAACCGGTGCCCCGCGGCGACGTCCTGTTCGGCCGTCAGGGCGAGGACGTCGTCTCCGGCGGCGCCGCCGTCCGCCCGCTCGCCGACCTCGCCGCGCAGGAGCCGCGGGTCATGGCCGGCCTGCTGGAGGCGCTGGAGCTCGGCGAGCGGCACTGCCGCGATGCCTGCTACCTGGAGTTCACCTTCGAGGCCGGCCGGTTGTGGCTGCTGCAGCTGCGGGCCGGCCGCTTCGCCGGCGCGGCCGGCGCGAGGGTGGCGGTCGACCTCGCCGACCGCGGGGTGATCTCCCGGGACGAGGCGCTGCGCCGGGTCGCCCCCGGCCGGCTGCGGGACGCCGCCACCCCGCGGATCGCGCTCGCCGACGACACGGACCTGCTCGTCCGCGGTCTCGGTGCCTCGCCGGGGGTGGCGGGTGGCCGGGTGGCGCTGACGGCCGACGCTGCCGTCCGGATGGCTGCGGACGGGCCGGTCGTGCTGGTGCGGCCGCAGACCTCTCCGCTGGACCTGCACGGCCTGGCCGCCGCCGCGGGCGTGCTGACCGCGCTCGGCGGGCCGGCGAGCCACGCGGCGGTCGTCGCCCGGGCGATGGGCCGGCCGGCGGTGGTCGGCGCGGCGGGCCTGGCGGTGGACGTCGCGGGCGGCTGTCTGCGGGTCGGCGCCCGGACGGTGCCGGAGGGCGCGGTCGTCACCCTCGACGGAGGCCTGGGCCTGGCCGTCCTCGGCTCGCCGCCGGTCGCGGCGGCCGCGGACGACCCGTACCTGCGCCGCTTCCTCGCCTGGGCCGACGAGGCCGCCGGCGGGTCCTGAGGGCCCGGGCCTCGGACGGACCGGGCCCGGCCGCTGCTGCGGCCGGGCCCGGGTGCAAGGAGACGTCTTCGACGGAGGTCGACTCAGGAGCCCCCATGAGGCATCCGTACGCCTTCGGGCCGGTCGGGCGCCGGTCAGGGGCCGGTCTGGATCGCGGTGTCGTCGATCACGAAGCTCGTCTGCAGCGAGGAGTCCTCGACGCCGTTGAACTTCACGGTGACCGACTGGCCCGCGTACGAGGACAGGTCGACCGTCTTCTGGCCGTACCCGGTGTTCTTGTTGAGGTTGGACCAGGTGGCCACCGTGGTGCCGTTGACCGTGACGGTCAGCTTGTCGTAGGCGGTGGTGGTGCTGGTCTCCGCCGTGTCGATGTGCAGCCAGTAGCTGAGCGTGGCCTTGCAGCCGGCCGGGATGCTGACGGTCTGTGCGGCGCTGTCCGTGTGGGAGGAGCCGTAGCCGTTCAGCCAGGCCTTCCAGGAGCCGGAGTGGGCGGCCTGGGAGGCACTGTTGTCGACGACGCCGCTGGTGGTCGTCCAGGGGGCGGCGGTGCCGGTCTCGAAGCCGGCGTTGCCGAGCAGCTGGGCCGGGACGCAGCTGATGCTGCCGGAGACCGTCCAGGTGAAGGCGGTGGAGCCGGTCTTGTTGGCGGCGTCCTTGGCCGTGACGGTCACGTTGTAGGTGCCGGCCGCGGTGGCGGTGCCGGTGATCCTGCCGGAGCTGCTGATCGACAGACCGGTCGGCAGGCCGGTGGCACTGAAGGTGAGCGGGGCGGTGCCGCCGGAGGCCGCGATCTGCAGGTCGGCGGTGCCGTTCAGCGCGGTGGTCTGGTTGCCGGGGTTGGTCACCGTGACGGTGCCGCTGCCGGCGGGCTTGGTGAGCAGGCAGCCCGCGACGTTGAGGTCGATGGCCCGCCCGGCGCCGAGGCAGGTGGTGAACCAGTAGGTCTCTTCGCCGTAGCTCTGGCCCTTGGTGGCGGTGGTGGTGCCGTCGGCGGCCACCTCGCACGGGTTGTTGAGGGTGCACATCGCGCCGTCGTCGTTGCCGGTGTTGTTGATGCCGACGACCTTCTTGGAGGCGGCGTCGACGATCGGCGAACCGGAGGTGCCGTGCGTGGTGTTGCAGCCGGCGCTGTAGCGGAGCGAGTCGTGCCAGGTCCACTCGTCCTCGCGCAGGGTCGGGACGAACCCGTTGATGGAGCAGTTCCAGGTCTGCTTCCAGTACGAGGACGGGATGAACATCGCCGAGCCGTCGACCGGGTGGGTGTCGCTGATGGTCAGCGCGGTGACGCCGTACTTGCTGAGGATCGACGAGAAGGTGTCGGTCAGCTGGTACAGCGCCACGTCGGTGCCGGTCATGGTGGCGTACAGCACCTTGTCGGCCGAGACGGTGCCGAGCGAGGAGCCGGAGGGGCTGAGCAGGGTGCCGCTGCGGCTGGCGGTCTGGTTCTGGATCACCACGCCCGAGGCGGGCATGGTCGGCAGGCAGTGGCCGTTGGTGAGCATCATCGCCCGGTCGGTGTCGACCGATGCGGGGTACCGGACGAGCGAGGCGGAACAGTTGCTCAGCGCGATGGTGGCCGTCAGATCGCCCGCCTGGACGGCGTGCGCGGGCACGGCCGCCGCGGTCACCGTGCCTGCGGCGATCGCGACCGCGCCTATTCCGGCGGCGAGTCCCTTGAACATGGGGTCTCCTTGTGGGGGATGTGCCGACGCGCGACCGGTTGCGCACGCGGGCCGCACGAAACTGCCATGGCCGCTTCAAGAGGGTCAACCACCCCGGCGGAAAAGGCCGTTCACCGACGGCGCCCGGCCGCGCCCGAACCGCGCGAAGTGGCCACGGCCAAATCCGGACGACTCCCGCCCAGCCCCCGCAAGCGGGCGCCTCCCGCCGCGGCGCGCACCGGCGGGCCGGTGCCGGCCCACCGGACTTCGCCCTGCTCCGCACGGGCGGCCGGTCGCGCAGAGGTCCAGACCCTGCCGTGCGCGGCAAGATTGACCGGAAATCGATCACGCGGTCGGAACCTGCCGACCCCCGGCCGGCGGCACGGAGCACCGCCCGACCGATGAAAGGATCGGGGCATGGTCGAACGAGTCATTGCAGCCTGCGACGGTGCCGCCAAGGGCAATCCCGGCCCGGCCGGATGGGCCTGGGTCCTGGCGGACGCCGCGGGCGCCCCACAGCGCTGGCAGTCCGGTGCGCTGGGCCGGAGCACCAACAACATCGGCGAACTCACCGCGCTGGAGCGGCTGCTGGCCGCCACGGACCCGGCGGTGCCGCTGGAGGTGCGACTGGACAGCACCTACACCCGGGACGCGGTCACCAAGTGGCTGCCGGGCTGGAAGCGGAACGGCTGGCGGACGGCCTCGGGCTCGCCGGTCGCCAACCAGGAGCTGATCCAGCGGATCGACGCGCTGCTGGCGGACCGTGAGGTCTCCTTCGTCCACGTCGCCGCGCACCGGGTCGACGGCGACCCGCTCAACGCGATCGCCGACAAGGCGGCCAGCGACGCCGCCCGCACCCAGCAGGGCGGCGACGGCACCGCCGAGGACCTGCCGGTGCCCGACCCGGTCGCCGAACGGCCGGCCCGCCCGGCCCGCCGCCCCCGCACCTCCCGCCCGGCCTCCGGCGCTACCGGCGCCTCCGGTGCGGCCGCGTCGTCCGGCGGGGCCCGGCGGACCCTCGCCGCCCGCTTCCCCGGCACCTGCCCGTGCGGGCGCGGGTACGGCAAGGGCGAGCGGATCACCCGGGTCGGCGAGAGCTGGGGGCACCCGGACTGCGTGTGACGGCCGCCGACCCCGGTGTGCCCGGCGCCCGGGGCCCGGCCCCGGGCCCGGCGTAGCATCGGGAGCATCGGGACCAGCAGGGGCGGAGAGTCCGATGAGCAGCAATCCCGCACAGCACCGGCCGGCCGACGTGACGGACCCGGAGTGGTCCGCCCTCGATGCCTCGCCTCCCCACCACCGCGAGTCCGCCGCGCGCCGGCAGGACGCGGCCCAGTACGGCGGCGACGACGACCTGATGGGTCCGTCGTCCGCCGTGTACCCGCACCCGCCGACCAAGGACGACGAGCCGGACTGAGCGGCACCGCAGCGCCCCGCCCCGTCCGGTCGGGGGGCGCGCCGAGGCGCGCCCGGACGGCGGGGAAACCCCAGGTGGGTGGCCCGGTGCGGCCCGGCCCCAGGGCGTCACCGATCATGGATGCGTTCCTGTGCGGTGGGTGGAGAGGTGTCCGGGTGTATGCGTGGCGGCGGTGTCTCGTCGAGGCCGGAGTGGCCGGAGTGGCCGAAGTGAGCGGTTCCGGAGCGGACGGTGCTGCGCTGGCCCGGGACTACGGGGAGGCCGCCCGGTTCCTGCGCCGTCGCGAGCCCGCGCTGTTCGCCGCGGTGCGGCTGCTCGGTGTCGCGGCGTACCAGCCGCACGCCGTCGCCGGCTACGCGTTCGCCTGCTACACCGACGACCTGTGCGACCAGGGGGCGCCGCAGGTCCGGGCCGAGCGGTTCGCGCACTGGCGGGACCAGGTCGGTGCGGCGCTGGCCGGTGAGGAGTGCGGACAGCCGCTGGCGCGGGCCTTCGCGCACTCGGTGCGGCTGCGCGGGCTGCCCCGGCACTGGATCGAGGACTACCTCGCCGGTGCGCGGGCCGACCTGGACTTCACCGGTTTCGCGACCGAGGCCGACTACCAGGCGTACGTCGACCGGCTGTCCTGGCCGTTCACCATGCTGACCGCCGGGCTGGTGCACGTCGGCGGCGGGGACGAACGGTACGCCGCGGCCGGCCGGGCGCTCGCCGACGCGTGGCAGCGGCTGGACTTCCTGATCGACCTGGCCGAGGACCTGCGCGGGGGCCGGCTGTACCTGCCCGAACAGAGCCTCGCCGACCACCGGGTGACCCGGGAGGACCTGGCGGCCGGGCGCCGCACGGACGGCGTCGAGCACCTGGTGGCGGACCTCGCGGACCTGGCCGAGAAGGCGCTGCTGCAGGCGGACGCGATCCTGGAGGTGCCCGCGGAGTACCGCCCGCTGAGCCGGATGGCGCTGCGGCTGGCCCGCCGGCGGCTGGCGGCGGTCCGCCGGGCCGGCGCGGGCGTCGCCGAGGGTCCCGTCCGCGACTCCGCCACGGGCCTGCTGGCCCTGCTGGGCGCGGCCCGCCGCCCGGACGCCCGCGAGCTGGAGCACGACCGCCTGGCCCGCTGAGCCCGCTCCCGGCCCTGCGGGCGGCCGGACGCGCTGCCGGGCGGGCGCAGGGCGGGGCCACGCGCGGGAACGGCCACGTCCGCCCTTCCGTGCGCGCGACCCCGCCGCGTCGAGTCCCGCCCCTGCCCCGCCCGCGCCGCGTCAGCGGCGGCGCAGCGGAACGGCCTTGACCAGGGCGTTCAGGACATGGTCCGCGGTGTCCCGCGGCGGGTCCTCCATCAGGTGGGTGAGCAGCCGGGCGAGCGAGGCCAGCAGGCCCGGCCGGGACATGACCTGGCCGTTGAGGATCGGCCGGTAGCCGAAGCGGCTGAACACCAGGTCACCGGCGGTGTTGCCGAGCCGGTAGTACCGGCCCCAGCGGCGCCGGATCTCGGCGGGGTAGCGCTGCAGTGCCTGGTCGCGGCGGGGCCCGTCGGGTCGGGTGAGCGCGAGGACGACGGCCTCGGCGGCGACCTCGGCGGCCTCCATGGCCTGGGCGATGCCCTCGCCGCTCCAGGGGCTGATCATCCCGGCGCTGTCGCCGACCAGCAGCAGGCCGCGGCTGTACTGGGGGTGGCGGTTGAAGCCCATCGGCAGGGCGGCGCTGCGCAGCGGCGAGTCGGCGTTCTGCTCGTTGAGGCCCCAGTGGCGGGGCAGCCGGGCGAGCCACTGGTCGAGGGTGGCGCGGAGGTCGATGGTGCCGTGGTCGCGGTGCGGGAGCGCGCCGAGGCCGACGTTGACCCGTCCGTCGCCGAGCGGGAAGATCCAACCGTAGCCGGGCAGGTCGCGGCCGGTGCGGGCGCAGCGCAGGTCGGCCCAGAGCTCCAGGTACTCGTCCTTGGAGAGTTCGGGGCTGCGGTAGTAGCGGCGGGCGGCGGTGGCGAGGGCGCGCCGGGGGTCGCGTTCCAGGCCCATGGCGATGGCGGTGCGGGCGGAGGCGCCCTCGGCGGCGACGACCAGTGGTGCGCGGTAGGTGACGGGTCTGCCGTCCGGTCCGGTGGCGGTGACGCCGGTGATCCGTCCGGCGCGGTCGGTGACCGGGCCGGTGGCCCTGACGCCGAGCCGGAGCCGGGCGCCGGAGGCCTCGGCGTGCCGGGCGAGGATGTCGTCGAAGTCGTGGCGGCTGCGGGTGAGGCCGAAGTCGGGGTAGCGGCCGAGGTCGGGCCAGTCGATGGTGACCTGGCGGCCTGCGCAGACCCAGCGCATGCCGCGGGAGCGCATCCAGCCGGGGCCGTCGATGTCGACGCCCATCCGCAGGAGCTGGTGGACGCCGCGGGGGGTCAGGCCGTCGCCGCAGACCTTGTCGCGCGGGAAGCGGCTCTTCTCCAGCAGCAGGACGTCGACGCCGGCGCGGGCGAGGTGGACGGCGGTGGACGCGCCGGCGGGTCCGGCGCCCACCACGATGACCCGGGCCTCCTCGCCGTCGGCCGGTTCGTGGGCGTCGGGGGTGTCGGGCGACGTCCGGGGCTCGGGGGCCCCGGCGGCGGTCGCGTGGTCGGGGTTCTGCGGTGTCTCGGGGTCCTGCGGTGTCGGCGGGTTCTGCGCCGGTGGCCTCACGGTCTCCTCCTGAGTGCGCCTGTGCACCGTGCGAATGCCTGATCCCTACCCACCGGGGGCGCCGCGCCGCCGGCTGTGATCCTCACCACACGATCGTGGCACGGCGGCGGGGGCGCGGGGCGGCAGGCGCGGCCGGTCGACGGCGGGCCGCGCCCCGGCGGCGGCACCCGTCCGCGGGCCGGACGGGCGGCCCGCACGCCGCCCGCGGAGGCCCGGGCGCACGCCACGCCGACCCGGGTGGACCTCCGCGACCCAGGACGTCTACATTCTCGTAGACGTGCGGGCGGTGGCCCGCCCGCAGGGTCGAGATCCGGGAAGGGTCCCACGTGAGCGTGATCACCGTCGGTCAAGCCGTCGTCCTCGGCGTGGTGGAGGGAGTGACGGAGTTCCTGCCGATCTCCTCCACCGGCCACCTGAAGATCACCGAGGGCCTGATGGGCATCCCGGTCGACGACACGTCGGTGGTCGGCTTCACCGCCGTCATCCAGGTCGGCGCGATCGCGGCCGTGCTGCTCTACTTCCTCAAGGACATCACCCGGATCGTCGGCGCCTGGGGCCGCGGTCTGGTGAACAAGGAGGAGCGGTACCACCACGACTACAAGTTCGCGTGGTGGGTGATCTACGCGACCATCCCGATCGTGGTCGTCGGCCTCGCCGCCAAGCCGCTGATCGAGGGCCCGCTCGCCTCCCTGTGGGTGGTCGCCGGCTCGCTGATCGTCGGCAGCGGCGTCATGTGGGCGGCCGACCAGATGAGCCGCCTCAAGCGCGGCGAGGACGACACCGGCCTCAAGGACGCCATGATCGTCGGCTCCGCCCAGATCCTCGCCCTGCTCTTCCCGGGCTTCTCCCGCTCCGGCGCGACCATGTCGGCCGGTCTGATGCTCGACCTGGAGCGGGTCGCCGCCACCCGGCTCTCCTTCTTCCTCGGCATCCCGGCCCTCACCGGCGCCGGCCTGTACGAGCTCAAGGACGCCCTCGGCGCCGGCGTCGACCCGCTGCCGCTGATCGTCGGCACGGCGGTCTCCTTCGTCGTCGCGTACGCCTCGATCGCCTGGCTGCTGAAGTACGTCGCCAAGCACTCCTTCAACGCCTTCGTGGCCTACCGGATCGTCGTCGGCGTGCTGCTGCTCGGCCTGCTCGGCACCGGCGTCCTGAACGCCTGATCCGCACCGCCGCAACGGGCGGCCGCCCACCACCCGGGCGGCCGCCCGCGCCGTGTCCGCACCGGCTGCGCGCCGCACCGGATCCGGCCCGCAGCGCCTCCGTCCGTCCGCCCGGTCGACACCGTCGACCGCACGCACCCCCGACCGCACCGCGCCCCCGGCCGCGCACACCGCCGCGTAGCCTGGAGACCGAGCCGCCGCCACGGCCCCGGGCGCGGTCCGACGGGGAGAGGGGAACACCGGGAATGTCCGACGCCGCAGCGACGAGGCGCCCGCACGGGCAGCTGGAGTCCGACGTCCTCGCCGTCCTCTGGGAGGCCGACCGGCCGCTCAGTCCGGGCGAGGTCAACGACGCACTCGGCAGCGCCCTCGCCCGCACCACCGTCACCACGATCCTGACCCGGCTCCACGAGAAGGACCTCGTCCACCGCGAGCGGGCCGGTCGCGGCTACGTGTACGCCGCCGCCCAGGACGCCTCAGGCATGGTCGCCTCCCGGATGCACACCGAGCTCAGCAAGGGTGCCGACCGCGACAGCGTGCTGCGGCACTTCGTCTCCGCGCTCGGCCCGGGCGACGAGGCCCTGCTGCGCAGCCTGCTCGCCGACGCCGGCGGCACCCCGGAGCGGGCGTGAACACACCCGCCCTGGCCGCACTCCTGCTGCCCTGGCTCGCCGCTCCCGCCGTCCGGGCGCTCGCCGCCCGGCTCACCCCGCGTTGGGCGGCCCTCGCGGTCGCCTGCTGCGCCGCGCTGCTCGCCGCCGGTACGGCGGTCGGCCTGTCCGTGCTGCTCCTGGCCGGGCTGCTGCACCTGCCGTGGCTGGCCGCCGCCGGACGCCTGCCGCTCGCCTGGCTCGCCGCGACCTCCCCTGCCGCGGTACCGGTGGCCACGGCCGCGGGCCTGCTGCTCGCCGCCGTCGTGACCGCGGCCGGCCGGGCCCTGGCCGTGCAGCGCGCCCAGCTCGCCGCGGCCCGCCGCGCGGTGGCCGGCTTCGCCGTGGAGGACGGCACCGTCGTGGTGCCGGACGCCGCCGCCGAGGCCTTCGCGCTGCCCGGCCGACCGGGGCTGGTCGTCGTGACCTCCGGCATGCTCACCGCCCTGGACGCCCGCGAACGCCACGTCCTGATCGCCCACGAGCGTGCCCACCTGACCGGCCGCCACCACGTCTTCTCCCGCGCCGTCCAGGTCGCGGGCGCGGTACACCCCGCACTGCGCGCACTGCGCGCCCCGCTCGACCTCCACCTGGAGCGCTGGGCCGACGAGGAGGCCGCCCGGGCCGTCGGCGACCGCCCGCTCGCCGCCCGCGCCGTCGCCCGCGGCGCCCTCGCCGCAGCCTCCAGCCGCCGGGCACCGCGCGGGGCCGCCCTCCCCGCCGCCCACACCGGACCGGTCCCGGTCCGCGTCGCCGCGCTGCTGGCCCCCGCCCCGCGGGGCCCCCGGGGCCGCCTCCTCCACCTGGTCGTGGCCGGCCTGCTCGCCGTCGTCGGCACCACCGCCGCCACCGGCCTCGGCTCCGCCTACGACCTCCACGAGTACGTCGAACAGGGCCAGGCCACCACCTCCCCCGCCGCCCCGGCCGGCCGGTGACCGACCCGCTGGACGCGGCCGAGCGACTCGCCCGGCGCGTCCGCGACGCCCTCACCGCGGCGGGCCTGCGGGTGGTCGACCCCGGCCCGGACGAGGAGCCCGCCGGCGGCGGCGCCCAGGTCCGGGTCGACACCTGGAACCGGCACTTCTTCGGCCTGGCACCCGAGGTGGTCGTCACCTGGTGGACGGGCCCGCAGCTGCGGGCCGACACGGTCGCCGCGATGATGCGCAACGACCTCGAACACCCGTCGGCCCGGCGGTCCGGCGGGACGCACGCGGCCATGTGCACGGCCCTCCTCGCCGTCCTGACGAGCGCGGGCTTCACCGTCCGGGAACACGACAACGGCATGGTCCCCTTCAACCTCCACGTCCTCGCCGGCCCCACGGACGGCTGACCTCCCGGGCCAGGGTCAGGCCCCGGGCCCGACTGCCCGCTACCCGTTCCCCGCCCGGGGCGGGCGCGCCCGGTCGCGCAGCACCCGGCGGGCCGCCACCCCGGCGGCGAGGTGGCAGGCCAGACCGACCGGGACGGCGACCAGCGGGACCTTGGTGCCGAGCCACAGGTGGAACCCGAGGCCGCCGGCGACCAGGGCTACCGCCCCGATCCGCAGCGCCCGGTTCGCCCGCAGGGCACCGCCCGTCCGCACGGCGGCCGTCATGCGGACGACCCCGGGTTGACCGCCTGCACGTAGTGGATCCAGGGGCGCAGGTCGCCCGTCCGGACCTCGGTGAAGCCGGCCTGCTCCACCAGCGGCCGCAGCAGGTGGACGGGGTTGTGCTCCATCACCGGCCCGGTGACGGCACCGACCAGGTGGCGGGCGACCTGACCCGTCGGCGGGCGGAAGTCGGCGAGCAGCAGCCGCCCGCCGGGCCGCAGCACGCGGCGCATCTCGGCGACGGCCCGCTCGCGGACGTCCTCGGGCAGGTGGTGGACCATCAGGCTGCTGGCCACCACGTCGAACTCGCCGTCGCCCGCCGGGAGTTCCTCGGCGATGCCGTCGGTGAAGGTGCAGTGGCGGCGGTCGGCGGCGCTGCGCCGGGCGTGGGCGAGGACCTCGGCGGACGGGTCCACGCCGACCGCGCGGCCCGTCGGGGTGACGGCGTCGGCGAGGCGCAGCGTGAGGTAGCCGGTGCCGCAGCCGACGTCCAGGGCGCGGTCCCCGGGCCGGGCGCCGGACAGCTCGGCGAGGCGGGTGTAGACGCGGCGGCGGCGTCCGCCGAAGAACACCGCGCCGAAGGCCTCGTAGGCGCGGGCGTGGCCGATGGTCTGGCCGGCCGTGCGGGAGTCCGCCGTGCCGTGCAGGAAGCGTGCGAGTTCCATGCCGGAACCTTTCTTAGTGGCGACTAAGCAACTTCAACTTAGTCGCCACTAAGTTATCTGGCAAGGGGCCGATAGGATGCCGGTGTGCCCGCCCCCCAGCCCGCCCAGAAGGCCGCCCAGAAGGCCCGGCGCCCGCGCCTGAGCGCGGAGGACCGCCGGGCGTCGATCCTCGACGCCGCCACCGAGGTCTTCTCCGAACTCGGCTACCAGCGCGGCAAGATGTCCGAGGTGGCCCGCCGGGTCGGGGTCAGCGAGCCGGTCGTGTTCCAGAACTTCGGCTCCAAGGCCGCCGTCTTCGCGGCCGTCCTCGACCACGCGGCCGCGCTCATGTCGGACGGACTCCGCTCCTGGGCGGGCCGCTGCCCCACCGTCGGTGCCTGGCTCGCCGAACTCCTCGCCCCCGAGCACCTCGCCCAGGTGCACGCCCGGGGCACCGTCGGCGTGCTCTTCGAGGACGCCATGACCCTCACCAGCGAACCCGAGGTCCTCGAGGCGGCCCGCCGCGGCAATCAGACCCTCGCCCGCACCCTCACCGACCTGCTCGAACAGGGACGCGCCGACGGCAGTCTCCGCCCCGACGTCGCCCCCGCCGCCGGCGCCTGGTGGCTGATCTCCCTGCTCTCGTCGCAGCGCTTCCGCCAGACCGTCGCCCCCGACCCCACGCACACCGAAGCCGCCCTCAGCGCGCTGACCCTGCGGTTGCTGGTGGGCGACTCCCCCACCCCCTGACGGATCGCTCGAAGAACCACGGGGTACGGCCGACCTCCGTGCCGGGTCGGCAACGGCGACCGGGCGTTCCCGTCGGACAGGGGCCGTACCGCCCCCTTGCCGACGCGGTCCGGCGTGACCGCGCGGCCGGGTCGGAGGACGCCTCCGCCGCGGTTCGGAACGTCCTGGAAGCGGCGCCGGACCTCGGCCGGGGCGATGTCCCGGGAGGTGCCCGCGATCTCTCCGGTGTCGAAGAACAGGGCCCAGCTGACGACGGCGTCGCCGGCACGCTGCGCGCCCGGTTCGAGCTCGAAGCCTTCGCAGCTCAGGTCCACCCCCGAGGCAGGCCGGGATCCCCACGTCGTGCTCGACCGCGAATGCCTCCATCTCCGCGGAGAGCTCCGACGGGACGCGGCCGGTCAGCCGGATCCCCTCATGGATGACCTGCGGCCCGGTCAGGCCGTCGACGAGCACGCACGTCAGACCCGCGCCTTCGACGAAGTAGCAGGTCACTGCCGGCCACCGGCCCCGACGGACCCCCTACCGAACGCGACGCGCCACTGGGAGCGGTGCGTCGCCTGCCACGCCCCGATGTCGCGCTGCTCCGCCGTGAAGCCGCACCCCGCCATGACGGCGGCGGCGTCGGCGCGCTCCGTGCCGGAGCTCAGCGGCCCGACGGTCCGGCGGGGGACGCCCCCCCACCGGGCCCGTTCGGAATCGCCCAGCGGTGCCCGGCGGTCAACGCTCACGGCCCGATGATCGCGTACACGGTGCCGATCGGCGCGACCCCTACGGCCCGTCCGCCCCCGCCCGGTGCGGCGGATCCGACGGCCACCACGGGATGCGGCGGGCGAGCAGCGCCCCGAGGGCGAGCCAGCCGGCGGCGAGGAGCCAGCCGCCGAGGACGTCCAGCGGCCAGTGCACGGCGAGGTAGACCCGGCTCAGGCCCACCAGGGCGGCGAGGCCGAGGAGCACGGCGGCCCACCGGCGGCGGGTGGCGGGTGGGCGGCCGGTTGCCGCGAGGTGCCGGCTGATCGCCCAGGCGAGCAGGCCGAAGGCGGTGGCCGAGGTGAAGGTGTGGCCGGACGGGAAGGAGAAGCCGCTCGCCGATACGGCCCATCCGGAGGCCGGGGGGCGGGGCCGGCCGGAGCCGTGCATGACCAGGGTCCGCAGCAGTTGGCCGACACCCAGCCATCCGAGCGGGGCGAGGGCGACGAGCAGTCTCCGCGGTCCGGCCGGGACGCGGCGTGCCGTGAGCAGACCGGCCCCGATCGCCGCCGCGTACGGGACGAGGGCGCTGCCGAAGGACGTGACCAGGGAGGCCGCGATGCGGGCCGCGCCGGGCCGGTGGTCGTCGGACCACTGGACCGCGTCCCGTTCCCAGCCGAACGGTGCCGTGCCGTGGACGGCGAAGAGCACGGCCAGCGCGGTGAATCCGGCCCAGGCTCCGACCAGGACGGCCAGGGCGGTACGGCCACCGCGCCGCGCCGCCGGGGCGTCCGTCCCGGTCGGCTGCTCCCCGCGGGCGGGGCGGGCGGCGGCCCGGTCCGCGTCGGCCACGGCGCTCACCGGCCGCCCTCGGCGCTGCGGCGACCGCCGGCCGGAGGGCCGATGTCCGAACGGCCGACGACCGGACGGCGGACGACCGGACGACCGATGCCCGAACGGTCGGCGCTCGGCACCGGGGAGCCGGGCGCGCCGCAGGCGTCCGGTACCAGGACGGCAGGGGACGACATTCAGGCCACACCTCTCCGGGGGGTGCCGCGGGGACGGCGGACCGCCGCACCTCGTCTACATCAATGTAGACGACAGGCGCGGCCGCCTCGCACCGCCCCGCCCGCCCGTCACAGGTGGACCACCCGGACGGCACCCGCCGGCACCTCCAGCACCCCTTCGACCAGCAGTCCGGTGAGCAGTTCCATGCCGGCGCCGGGCAGCGGCACCTGTGCCCCGCGGTCGCCGTGGTTGATCGCGAGGAGGTGGCGGCCGAGTTCGCCGACCTGTTCCACGACCTCGAGGTCGTGCGGCAGCGCCCGCTCGGGCGGTCCGTCCGCGACCCGGCACAGGGCACGGTCGAGGAGCCGGGGGGCCTCAGCCCGCGGACCGTGCCGGAACAGAAGGCCCGGGGGCCGAAGCACCCCCGGGCCACGGTGGCGGTCAGCACCGGCGGCAGCAGGTTGACGGCGGTGCCCGGGCACTCCTTGCGGCGTGCGTGGACGCCGACCGCGCGCCGACCACGGTCGGCGCCAGGCCGAGGGCCGCCCAGGCGGCGAGGACGGCCGCCTCGTCTTCGACCCCCCACCCTGGCCCGGCAGCGCCGGCTCCGCGGAATCGGACACCGCGTCACCACCGCGATCGACCCCACCGGCAGCTGCCCCGGCCCGGCTTGACACCGCATCGGCTCCCGCCCGGACGGCGACTCGGGGGTCCGGCGGCGACCGGCTCACTCCAGCAGGTCGTCGGCGGTGGTGCCGGGCGGCAGCGGCAGCAGGCCCTTGGCGGCGAAGCCGCGCAGCACGGTCTCCCAGCCGGGGTGGTCCGCGAGCAGGGCGTGCAGTTCGTCGGTGGCGGCGGCGGCCTCACCGCGGGCCATCAGGGCTCCGGCCCGCAGGAAGCGCAGGCCCTGTTCGCCGGGCAGGGAGGCCAGGGCGGTGTCGATCGTCCGGAGGGCGCCGTCCGGGTCGCCGCCGTACAGCGATTCCACGGCCCGGTCGAACCCCCGGTAGGCGTCGGCGGCGGTGAGCAGCCGCGCGAGGTCGCCGAGCGGGTCGGTGGAGCGGTCCGTCCGCAGGTCGACCAGCCGGCCCTGCCAGGGCTCGCCGCGGGTGCCGGACACCACCAGCAGGGCGGCGGACATCCGGCCGCGGGCGTCGCCGCCGGCGGCCTCGGCGGCGCGCAGCGCGGTGAGCAGGCGGTGCGGGAAGGGTCCGCGGGCGGCGGTGTAGGCCTCGGCCATGGCGGGCCAGACCCGGTCGGTGGCGGCCATGTTGGCCTGGACGGCGCAGCCGTCCTCGATGAGGTGGCCGGCGTGGTCGACGCAGAGCGCGCCGGTGCGGGCGGCGAGGGTGCCGTCGGCGGAGACGACGGCGACCTGCCGCATCTCGGCGGCCGGGTCGGTGGCGACGGCGTCGGCGAGGGTGTCCGGGGCGGACATCCCGGCGGCGAGTCCGTCGAGGCAGCGGGGGCCGTGGGAGGTCTCGGTGAAGCCCTGGGTGGCGACCGCCCCGACGCCGGGCCGGGCCCAGGGGACGAGCGTGCCGACGGCGAGTGCCGCCGACTGGACGGCGACGCCGAGCTCGCCGGTCTCGGGGTCGCGCGCCACGATCGAGTACGTCAATGCGGCCTCCCGCCCCCGGGTTGCGCCCATCGCTCAGATCCTCCGCCTTCCGGCCGGAACCCACCAGTGGGCCTTCCGTCCGCCTCGCTTCCGGCTTAGAGTACTGCTTCATGATGAAGGGCGTACATATTCCGAGGGAGCTGTCGGCCGATGCCGACGGCCGGTTCTACGATGCTGGGGTCCGGGCCGCGATGGCGGCGTTCGCGGTGGACGGCGACACCCGGGCCCTGGAGGCGGCGGCGGCGCTGCGCTCCGCCACCCAGGCGGTGGACCGCCTGCGGGCACTGGGCGCGGGCGGCCGCGGGTTGAGCACGGGGGCGCTGGACGTCCTCGTCCGGCTGGCCACGGCAGAGGGGGACGGGGACGGGGCGGGCCTGACCATCGGGGAGCTCGCCCGGTCCGGCGGGGTCAGTTCCCGCAACGTCACCGGCCTGGTCGACACGCTGGAGGGCGACGGGCTGGTGCGGCGGGTCCGGGACACGGCGGACCGGCGGTCGGTCCGGGTGGTCCTGACGGCGGAGGGCCGGGCCTGGCTGGAGGCCTTCCGCGGTCCGACGCAGCGCGCCATGGCCGCCGTCTTCCGGGGCTTCTCGCCGGAGGACCTCGCCGTCTTCCGGCACCTGTGCCTGCGCCTGGTCGACAACCAGCGCCGTCTGGAGGAACACCTGGCCGGCACCCCCGCGGGGCCGCCGACCCCCTGACCCGCCGAGACGACGGGACAGCGGGGCGGCGGATCAGGAGGGGAGGGACCGGGCGAGGCGGAAGCCCACGTCGTCGACGGCGAAGGTGGGGTGGCTGCGGCGGCGGGCGGAGGCGCGGCAGCTCCAGTGCTCGTCGAACCAGCCGCCGCCGCGCAGCACCCGGTAGCTGCCGTAGACCTCGGCGTCGTAGACGTCCCAGCACCAGTCCCAGACGTTGCCGAGCATGTCGTGGAAGCCCCAGGCGTTGGGCCGCTTGCCGCCCACCTCGTGCGGGCGCTCCCCCGAGTTGCCGCGGTACCAGGCGATCTCGTCGAGCGGCCCGTAGTGCGGTCCGTCGGTGCCGGCGCGGCAGGCGTGCTCCCACTCGGCCTCCGTCGGCAGCCGGTAGCCGTCGGCGGAGGCGTCCCGGTCGATGCCCTCGCCGTCCTCGTGCAGCCGGTAGGCGGGCCGCAGCCCCGCGCGGGCGGAGAGGGCGTTGCAGAACCGGACGGCGTCCCACCAGGAGACGCCCTCGACGGGCAGCCGGTCGCCACGGGCCGGGCCCGGCCGCTGCCCGGTGACCTCGGCGTAGAGGGCCCGGGTGACGGGCACGTCGGCGAGCTCGTACGGGGCCGGCCGGACGCTCCAACTGCGCTGCGTGCGCCGGTCGGTGAGCACGACCTCACCGGCGGGGACGGCGATCATCGTGTGGTGCGCGCTCAGGTCCATGATCGACCATCCTAGGGTCGACGACGGCGCCGCGGGCGCTCTCTCCGGTCGCGCCGAGGGCCCGGCAGGGGTGCCCGCCGGGCCCTCGGGATGGTGGCCGGAGTCGGATTCGAACCGACGACCTCTGGGTTATGAGCCCAGCGAGCTACCGAGCTGCTCCATCCGGCGATGGGTGTTCACCGCACCGGCGGGCTCTGGCTGACGGGACATCATTTTCCTTGCGGGGCTGGTGGATCCCCCGTCAGGGGCAGGTGACGACCTGTCCGGCCCAGGAGAGGCCGCCGCCGAAGGCGAGGAGGAGCACGCGGGCGCCGGAGGGCAGTTCGCCGCGCTCGGTGAGCTTGGAGAGGGCGAGCGGCACGGAGGCGGCCGAGGTGTTGCCGGACTCGACGACGTCCTGGGCGATCAGGACGTGCGACGGCAGGTCGAGCTGGCGGACGAGGGCTTCGATGATCCGCAGGTTGGCCTGGTGGGTGACCACGCCGGTGAGCTCGGACGGGGCGATGCCCGCGCGTTCGCAGGCCTCGCGGGCGATGGCGGGCAGTTCGCCGGTGACCCAGCGGAACACCGACTGGCCCTCCTGGGCGAACCGCGGCTGCCAGTCGTCGACGAGCCGGACGGCGCCGCCGCGGGAGGGGTCGGAGCCCCAGGCGACCGGGCCGATGCCGGCGGTGTCGGAGGCGCTGAGCACGGCCGCGCCGGCGCCGTCGCCGAGCAGGACGCAGGTGCTGCGGTCCGTCCAGTCGGTGACGTCGGACATCTTCTCGGCGCCGATGACCAGGGCGTGCCGGGCGGCGCCGGCCCGCAGGCTGTGGTCGGCGGTGGCGAGGGCGGTGCAGAAGCCGGCGCAGCCGTTGTTGAGGTCGAAGGCGACGGCGGAGGGGATCGCGAGCCGGGCTGCGACCTGGGCGGCGGTGGAGGGGCAGCGGTCGATCGCGCTGCAGGTGGCGACGGTGATCAGGCCGATGTCGGCGGGTTCCAGGCCGGCCGCGGCGAGGGCCTTCTCGGCCGCGGCGGCGGCCATGTCGGCGACGGTCTCCTCGGGGGCGGCGATCCGGCGGGTGGCGATGCCGGTGCGGCGGCGGATCCATTCGTCGCTGGTGTCGACCATCGCGGCGAGGTCGTCGTTGGTCAGGACGCGGGCGGGCTGGTAGTGCCCGAGTGCGGTGATGCGACTGCCCTGCATGCCGGTTTCTCCTCGGCTCGGCGACGGTTCCCGGGAATATAGCAACCGATCGGTCGGACGCTAAGCGGGAGGCGGCTGGATACGATGACGGCATGAGTCCACGCAAGTCCGTCGCCGAGGCCCGAAGAACGAGGGACCGCATCCTGGAGCACGGCATTGCGATCGCCTCCGTCGACGGGCTGGACGGGCTGACCATCGGCCGCCTCGCCACCGACCTGGGCATGAGCAAGGCCGGCGTGCTCGGCCACTTCGGCACCAAGGAGGCGCTGCAGCTCGCCGCGCTGGACGGCGCGGCGGCGATCTTCTCCCGCACGGTGTGGGCACCCGCCGAGCACCGGCCGCCCGGCCTGGCCCGACTGCGGGCCGTCTGCGAGGCGTGGATCACCTACCTGGAGACGGACCGGGACACCTTCCCCGGCGGGTGCCTGTTCACCACCGCCGCCGTCGAGTTCGACGCCCGCAGCGGGCCGGTGCGCGACGCGGTCGGGCGGCTGCTGCGGGTCTGGCGCCGCCGGCTGGCCGCGGAGGTGCGCACCGCCGTCGCCGAGGGCGAGCTGCCGGCCGGCACCGACGCGGAGCAGCTCGTCTACGAGCTGGGCGGCCTCTACCTGGCGCTGAACCAGGAGCTCCAGCTCTTCGGCGCCCCCGGCGCCGCCGAGCGCACCCGCCGCGGCCTGGACCGCCTGCTCGGCCCGGGCGCCCCGGCGGACCCGACCCTCACCTCCCGCGCCTCCTGAGCCGGCACCGCCCCGGGCGGCGGCCGGGACGCGGGTACCGGCGGCGGCACGCAGGCCCGGGCCGCCCCCCGCTACCGTGGACGGCATGGATCTTCCCTCCGCCGAACGGACCGTCAGCGACGACCTGGGCACGCCGGTCCGGCTCGGCCCGGTCTCCCGGGTGGTGTCGCTGGTGCCCTCGCTCACCGAGGCGGTCGCCGCGACCCGCCCGGGGCTGCTGGTCGGCGCCACGGACTGGTGCAGCCACCCGGCCGGGCTGGACGTGGCCCGGATCCGCGGCACCAAGAACCCGGACACCGCCCGGATCGCGGCGCTGCGCCCCGACCTGGTGATCGCCAACGAGGAGGAGAACCGCGCCCCCGACCTCGCGGCGCTCCGCGACGCCGGACTCGCCGTCTGGGTCACCCGGGTCCGCACCCTCGACGAGGCCTTCGCCTCGCTCGACCGGCTGCTCACCACCGCCTGCGGCCTGCCCCGGCCCGCCTGGCTCGACGAGGCGCAGCGGGCCTGGCGCGACCTGCCCGTCCCGGCCGGGCCGCCGCGCCGCGCGGTGGTGCCGATCTGGCGGCGGCCGTGGATGGTGCTCGGCCGCGACACCTTCGCCGGCGACCTGCTGCGCCGCCTCGGCGTGCACCAGCTGTACACCGACCACGCCGAGCGCTACCCGGCCGTTCCGCTGGACGAACTGCAGGCCGCGGGAGCGGAGTTGGTGGTCCTGCCGGACGAGCCCTACCGCTTCACGGCGACCGACGGGCCGGAGGCCTTCCCCGGCGTCCCGGCCGCCCTGGTCAGCGGCCGCCACCTCACCTGGTACGGCCCCTCCCTGGCCGAGGCGCCCGCCCTCCTCACCGCCGCTCTCGCCGCCGCGACCCCGTCCTGAGCCGCCGGCGGTCCGCCGGGGGTGTCACCGGGCGCCGGGCGGGCGGTCGAAGACGCAGTCGCCGCAGACCCCGCCGCCCGGCACCCGGTAGTAGAGGCAGCAGGAGCTGCGCCGGAAGGCGAGCGGGCGGTCCGTGGCGGTGACGCTCCCGGCGCCCTCCAGCGGCGGGGTGTCCAGCAGGTCCCGGACGAGTGCCTCGGCTCGGCGCGCGGCCCCGGTGTGCCGGACGGACGGCGCGGCGGCCAGCACCCGGCCGGCGCCGACCAGGGCCGAGGCGGCGTTGCCGTCGAGCAGGCGTTCCGCCACCGGTGCGACCGAACGGACGGCCGCGGCCAGCGGGGCGAGGTTCTCCACCGCCACGGCCTGCCGGAGGCCGTCGGCGAGCGGGCTGTCCGCGGCGGTCGGCCGGTCCGGCAGCCACAGCTCGAAGGTTCCCCGGGCGGGCAGCGTCCCGTGGGCGCGGTCGGGGTGCAGGTCCGGGACGACGCCGCCGAGCGCGGCGACGCCGAGCGCCACCGACCAGAGCCGGGAGGCGAGGCCGAGGTGCACCACCGAGGCCGCCACCCGCGGCTCCCGGGTGCCCATCTGGCGCGCGGCCTGCCCGATCCGCGCGGCGAGCGGCCCGTCGGGCCCCGCGGCGTACAGCTCCCGCAGCGGCCGGAACCCGGCCGGCGGCGCCTGGCCCGTCCGCACCGCGAAGTACGGCCCGACCCGACCGACCGCCGCCCACACCTCGGACACCCCCATCGCCACCTCTCCCTCCCGGCCTGCGCGGCAAGCCAACCAGGGGCCCGGTAGGCCGCGCAATCGGGGTCCGCCGCACCCGGCGGGGACGGCTCCCGCGGCGCATTCGCACACCAGCACGGTCCACGGCGTAAGCTCGTCGGAGAGCGAACGTTCTCCGACACCGCTGGGGGATCCATGGACCAGGCCGAGGCCCGGACGCGCCTGCTGGACGCCGCCGAGCGGCTCTTCTACGAGCGCGGCATCCAGGCCGTCGGCGTGGACCAGATCCGCACCGCCTCGGGCGTCTCGCTCAAGCGGCTGTACCAGGTCTTCCCGTCCAAGTCCGATCTGGTGCTGGCCTACCTGCATCGGCGGGACACCCGCTGGCTGGCCTCCCTCACCGGGTACGCCGACGCCCGGCCGGCGGGCGACGAACGGATCCTGGCGGTCTTCGACTGGCTGCACGCCTGGTTCGGCGAGCCGGACTTCCGCGGCTGCGCCTTCGTCAACGCCTTCGGCGAACTCGGCGCGACCGACCCGGCGGCCGCCGAGGCCGTCCGGGCCCACAAGGGCGCGCTGCGCGACTACCTCGGCGGGCTGCTGCGGCTGGCCGGTCGGCCGCGGTCCCTGCTCGACCCGGTGTTCCTGCTGGCCGAGGGCGCCATGACGACCGCCGCGATCACCGGCTCCCCCGAGGTGGCCCTGCGGGCCCGCGACGCGGCGGCCGCGCTGCTGGCGTCCGCCGCACCGGCCGCCGCCTGACGCCCCGACGGGGAGCGCCTCAGAGCCCCAGCTCGCTCAGACCGGGGTGGTCGTCGGGCCGGCGGCCGAGCGGCCAGCGGTACTTGCGGTCGGCCTCCGCGATCGGCAGGTCGTTGATGCTGGCGTGGCGCACCCGCATCAGCCCGTCCTCGTCGAACTCCCAGTTCTCGTTGCCGTACGAGCGGTACCACCGGCCCGAGTCGTCGTGCCACTCGTAGGCGAACCGCACCGCGATGCGCCGCTCCCCGTACGCCCACAGCTCCTTGACGAGGCGGTACTCGTGCTCGCGTGCCCACTTGCGGGTCAGGAACGCGACGATCTCGTCGCGGCCGGTGGCGAACTCGGAGCGGTTCCGCCAGCGCGAGTCGACGGTGTAGGCGAGGGCGACCCGCTCGGGGTCACGGGTGTTCCAGCCGTCCTCGGCGAGGCGGACCTTCTCGATCGCGCTCTGCTCGGTGAACGGCGGCAGGGGCGGGCGCTTGCTCATGGGATCCTCCGGCCACGCGGGCTCGTCCAGTCGAGAGAACGATCGTTCTCCCGATGGCCCCACCCTAGGAGAACGATCGCTCTCCCGCAAACGCGGGCCTGCCGTCACCCGCCCGACGGGCGCCCGCCGGGACGGCTGCGCGGTGTTGTCCGCGGCCGGCACCGCCGCCGCGCACACGTGCTCGCGGTACGGGTCCGCGAGCCGCGGGTGGACCCGTGCAGGGAAGTGCCCGCGGGACTCGGCGGGCAGGATCGTCGGATCCGTCCGGCAGACCCTGTCGGCGGCCGGTTCCCGCCGCGGACACACCGGCCCGCCGACGGAACCACTCCGATGCCGGACACCGGGACGGCGTGATCCGGCCGGCTGACCTAGGGTCGGACTGCAAGCGGCCGAACGGGTGCACGCGCCCGGCGGTCCGTTCCGCTCCGCACTCCTCGGAAGGCAGTCGACCATGCCTACGACGTCCGAAACGCCCGTCCTGGACACCCTCGCCGCGATGACGATCGACTCGATCGAGCGGTGCGGGATGAGCGAGGACATGCTCATCCTCACCCGGATCGCCGCGCTCGCCGCCATGGACGCACCGACGATCTCCTACCTCGCCCACCTCGGTCCGGCCGTCGAGGCCAATGTGACCGCGAGCCAGCTGCAGGACGTCCTGGTGGCCATCGCCCCGATCGTGGGGACGGCCCGGGTGATGTCCGCCGCCGGGCACATCACCGAGGCCCTCGGCGTCGCCATCGCCGTGGCAGACGCCGAGATCCAGGCCCAGGTGAACGGCCAGTAGTCCGCCGCGACCCCGCGCAGCAACGCGCCGACCGGCGCTCCCCCGCAGGGAGCGCCGGTCGGCGCGTGGTTTCCGGAGCCGCCCCGCGGACTACTTCGCCGCGGCGGCCTCCAGCAGGACGTCCACCAGGCGCTCGGCGGCGTCGGGGCGGCCCTGGGCGCGGGCCCGGTGCGCCATCTCGGCGCGGCGCGAGGGGTCGGACAGCAGCGGCGCGACGGCCCGGCACAGGCCGTCCGCGGTGACCTCGCCGAGCAGCGCCACGGCCGCGCCGGAGTCCTGCAGGTGACCGGCGTTGTGGGCCTGCTCGTTGCCGGCCGAGGAGGCCATCGGAACGAGCACGGAGGCCTTGCCGAGGGCGGTGAGTTCGGCGATCGTCCCGGCGCCGCTGCGGGAGACGACCACGTCCGCCAGCGCCAGCACGTCCGGGAGTTCGGGGCCGACGAAGGGCGTGACCAGGTAGCGGGCGGCGAGGTGCGGGGGCAGGGCGGCGGCCCGGGCCCGCAGGCCGTCGGCGTGCGCGGCGCCGCACTGGTGCACGACGTTGGCGCCGGTCAGCAGCCAGGGCAGCGCTTCCTCGACCAGGCCGTTGATCTGCAGCGAGCCCTGGGCGCCGCCGGTCACGTACACGGTGGGCAGGTGCGGGTCGAAGCCGTACAGGCCGAGCGCCTCGACGGCCTTGGCGGGGACGCCGTGGAACACCTCGGGGCGGACCGGATTGCCCGTCACCACGGCCCGGGCGCGGGCGCCCTCGGGCAGCAGCGGCACGGTGGACTCGGAGGAGACCGCGAAGCGTGCGGCGATCCGGGCGAGCATCCGGTTGGCCAGGCCGAGGCGGACGGTCTGCTCGTGGACGACCAGGGGCGCACCGCACCGGCCGGCGGCGCGGCCGACCGGGACGGCGACGTAGCCGCCGGTGGCGAGCACCACGTCGGGGGCGAAGTCGGCGACCACCTTGCGGGCCTGCAGGATGCCGCGGACGACCCGGAACATGTCACGGACGTTGGCGGGCGAGGCCATCTTCAGCGGGTTCGAGGAGCGGCGGATCTTGCCGGTGGCCACCGTGGCGAACGGGATGCCCTCGTTCGCGGCGACCCGGGCCTCCAGGCCCTCGGCGGTGCCGACCCAGAGCACCTCCAGCCCCCGCCCGGCGGCGCCGAGCCGGGCGCGGAGCGTCCGCACGGCGGTCAGCGCGGGGTAGGTGTGGCCGCCCGTCCCACCGCCGGTGACGAGCAGTCGGAACGGCCTCGCGGCGGCGGGCTGGTGGTGGTGGTCGGCACGGTGCAAGGACGCTCCCGGGTGACGGCGTTCGGCCCGGACTCGGCTGCGCCGGAGGGCAGTTGGACAATCAGGACGATATCAGCCCAATCACCGCAGCTCCCGGCCGGGGACCCCGGCTACGGGGACGCCCGAGCGGCACCCGCGGTTCCACCGACCGGAATCCGCTGTCGGCCCGCGGCGCGACTGCGGAACGTGGAGCGCAACACGGCGGTGAGCGACGGCCGGACGCTGTCGGCCGACTCGCTCGCTGTGCTGGCGAAGCACCGCTGGCAGCGGAACTTCTGCTCCTGAGGGCTCCGGCCGACCGGCGGACTCCGCCGCGGGCCGCGGCACTCCGCCGGTCGGTGCCGGGATCCCCGCGTCGGCGCCGGGATCCTGCGGTCGGTGCCGGATCCGCCGAGCGGTCGCGGATCCGCCGGTCAGTCCTGGATCCGCCGCCAGGGGCGGTCAGCCTCCAGGGCGAACGCCAGCTCCAGCAAGACGCGTTCCTGCCCGTGCGCGGCGGACAGGTGGACGCCGATCGGCAGGCCGTCGCCCGTGCTGCCGGCGGGCAGCGAGATCCCGGGCGCCCCGGTCACGTTGTTGACCGGGGTGAACGCCACGTACCGCTGCAGACGCCCCATCAGCTCCTCGAACGGCACGTTGGGGCTGAGGTGGCCGATCGGCGGGGCGGTGTGCGCGAGCACCGGGGAGAGCACGGCGTCATGGCTGCGGAAGAGTTCGGCGTAGGCCTGCTCGGCGCGGCCCAGTCGCCGCAGCGCACCGGGGATGCGGGCGAACTCGCGGTGGAAGCTGCGGCGCAGGCCCGAGGTGAGGCCGTCGAGGCGGGCGGCGCGGAAGCTGCGGTCCAGCATCAGCCGGCCGGTGGCGGCGATGAGGAAGGCGATGTAGCCCCAGTAGAGGGTGAAGTCGCGGGAGAACTCCTCGCCGAAGGGCAGGACGGTCGGCTCGACCCGGTGGCCGAGGGCCTCCAGGCGGAGCGCGGTGTCCTCGACGGCGCGGCGGGTGGCCGCGTCGGTGTCGGCGAGCGGCGAGTCGAGGACGAGGCCGATCCGCAGCGGGCCGGTGCCGGGGCCCTCGACCAGGCCGAGCGGGGGCAGTGCGGGGTTGCGGTGGTGGCGTTCGGCGGCGGCGAAGAACGCGGCGGTGTCCCGGACGGAACGGGTGAGCACGCCGTCCGTGACCAGGTCGATCGGCAGGCGGCGGCCCTGGTCGTTGGGCACCAGGCGGCCGCGGGTCGGCTTGAGGCCGATCAGCCCGCAGCAGGCGGCGGGGATGCGGATCGAGCCGCCGCCGTCGTTGGCGTGGGCGATCGGCACGACGCCCGCCGCGACCAGGGCCGCCGAGCCGCCGGAGGAGGCGCCGGGCGAGTGCGAGGGCTTCCAGGGGTTGCGCACCGGCTCCGCCGCGGCGTACTCGGTCGAGGCGTTGAGGCCGAACTCGGGGAGCCGGGACTTGCCGAGCACGGCGACGCCGGTGGCGAGGAACTGGTCGGCGAACCCTGCGGTGCGCCGGGCGGGCCGGGCCCGGAAGGCGGCGCTGCCCTGCCCGGTGGGCATGCCGCGCAGGTCGACGTTGTCCTTGAGGTAGGTGGGCACGCCGTAGAACGGCGCCAGTCGGCTGTCGGCGGTGAGCCGCGGCAGACGGGCGGCGAAGGCGACCGGTTCGAGGGCGGCGTCGATCCGCCGGGCACGGGCCGCGGCGGCCTCCGCGAGTTCGTCGGGGCTCGCCTCGCCGGACCGGACGAGTCCGGCCAGCGCCACCGCGTCGTGGTCCCCGAGTACGTCGTCGCCGAATGCGTGCACCCGATCGTCCGCCATGCCAACCCCCGCTTCTACCGGCCAGTAATACCGTTCGCGGGCGGCATTCTAGGGGTGCGGACTGCTTCGGTACACGCCCCCTCCGGCGCGTCGCGACCCGGTCCGCCGCCGGGAGCAGCGGGAGCCGGGCCGGGAGCGGCGGGAGCCGGGCCGGGAGCGGCCGACCGGAGTCGGCGGGAACGGACGGACCGCCGACGGGGTGTCAGCCGAGCCGCGTACGGGTGCCCGGGCCGGACCCCGACCGGCGGGTGAGGGCCGGACGCGAGGGCCGGACGTCCGGGCCGGAGCGGGTCGCCGAGGGCGGAGCCTCCCGACCGGCGGCGCTGCGCGCGGCCAGCAGGGCGACCGTCCGGGCCGCGGCGGGCTCGGGAACTCCCAGGTCGGCGGCGCGCTGCTGGCAGATCGAGCACCAGACCGGGCTGGCCGGGCCGTCGCTGTAGGCGAGCGACTCGGGCGGCAGGTAGCTGAGCGAGCACTCCCGGCAGACGAACACGGACCTCATCCGTACACCACCCCCGCGCCGCCGCACCGACCGCAGGGCGACCAGTACCGGTGCTCGCGGTGCACCTGCCCGCCGCCGCCGTCCGCCTCCACCGTGTGCTGCACCTTCTCGGTGCCGCGCTGCCCGGCACATCCCGGGCACACCTGGGGTTCGGCCACAACACCACCTCCTGTGATCAGACGGTAGCGCGCCGCATCCATGATCGGTGGCGCATCGTCAGTCGTGCTGCATGCCGGGCGGGTTGACGCCGCGCCGCACGCCGGGAGCGCCGGCGGGTCACAAACCGACGGCGCCGTCGATGCGTTCGCGCAGCAGGTCTGCGTGGCCGTTGTGGCGGGCGTACTCCTCGATCATGTGGACGAGCACCCAGCGCAACGACACCGGGCCCCGCCAGACGTCCAGGCCCTCCAGGTCCAGGTGCGGCGCCTCGGCCGCGAACCGCTCGGCGAAGGCGACCTCGTCCCGCCACGCCTGCCACGAGGCCCGGACGACCTCCGGATCGTCGGTGGCACCGTCGAAGTCCCCGTCCGGGTCGGCCTCCGAGACGAACAGCGCCGGCGCGTCCTGCCCGGCCAGGACCCGGCGGAACCAGCGCCGCTCCACCTCCGCGAGGTGCCGGACGAGGCCGAGCAGCGAGAGGGTGGACGGCTCCGCCGAACGCCGGGCCAGCCCGGTGGACAGTCCGCGGCACTTCAGCTCCAGGGTGTGCCGCTGGGCGGCCAGCATGTCGGTGAGCAGCGGGCGTTCGTCTCCGGTCGCGGGGCCGGCGAAGCGGCGGGCGCGGTCGGCAGGGTCGAAGAGTTCCGCACGGCGGGTCGGTGAGGTCATACCGGCATCCTGGCCCCTGCCGCGGCGCTGCGGAAGCCCGGGCCGCGGCGCGGACGAGTGCCCGGCCGCATGGCAGCTGCCGGGCACCCGCGGTGCCGCCCGTGTGCGCGAGCGGACCCGACACAGCGAGGCGTGAAGCACCTGTTCCACCAGGTGACAGACCCGCCTCCCCAGGAGCGGACACTCTCCCACGGCCGCCCGTTCCCTGGGAAGGGCTGCACCCGAAGCAATTCGCACCGGGCGCCGCGCTACCGGCGCGTCCCGATCGCGTCGGCGGACAGGAGGCCGGCGAGGAGGGGGCGGAAGTGGTCGAAGGCGGGGGTGTCGGTGTCGGTGGTCTTCGCCAGGTCGTCCCAGCGGCGGACGGCGACGGCGTCGGCCGCTGCGGGCAGGGCGGCGAAGGCGGCGGCCTCCTCGGCGGTCATCGGGCCGCCCTGCACCCGGAGGGTGTGCTCGGAGGCTTCGGACAGGCCGGCCCGGTACGCCGGTTCCACCGCGCACAGGTAGCGCTTGGCGGCGACGTGCAGCCGGATCGGTTCGGTGACCTCGGAGCCGAACCAGCGGGCGAGCCAGTCGGCGCCGGTGTGGCTGTGGCGGTTGTCGGTGCCGGCCATCAACTGCGCGCCGGTGACGGCGCCGTGGAAGTGGCCGACGTCGTGCAGCAGGGCGGCCGCCACCAGGTGCGGCGGTGCTCCGTCCCGGTGGGCGAGGACGGCGGCCTGCAGCATGTGTTCGGCCTGGGTGACGGCCTCGCCGAGGTACTCCTCGGCGCCCTCGCCCTCGAAGAGTTCCTGGAGGGTGTCCAGGGCCTCGGTGTGGCGGTCCAGGACGGCGAGGGTGGAGCCGAGGGAGTCGAGGTCGGCGTAGCAGCCCTGGAGGTGGCGGTGGCCGTCGCGGTCGAAGGCGGTGCGGGCGTGCAGCAGCCGGGTGTTGTCGAGGACCAGGCAGTCGCCGGGGTCGAGGCGGAAGGTGAGCTGCAGTTCGGGGCGCAGGGTGATCGCGGCGAAGCGGCGGTAGGCGGCGTAGAAGGCGTCGAGGTCGGCGGCGGGCAGCCGCAGGGTGCCGATGGAGCGGTTGTTGAACCGGATCTCGCGGATCCGGCCGAGGGCGTCGGTCTCGATCAGCGGCCGCTCGGCGTGCAGTTCGGTGGTGCGGTCGCGGAAGGCGAACGGGACGGGTGTCCGGGTGAGCAGCGCGAAGTCCTCGGGTGCCTCGGTGCGCAGCAGGTCGGCGGCGGCGAAGCCGTCGACCAGGCCGGAGTCGCCGCCCTCGGCGGCGTTCTCCAGGCAGTGCAGCAGTTGCAGGGTGGGCACCGGGTCGCGGTAGGGGTTGTCGGTGTGCGGGGTGATGGCGGCGCTGGTGAAGGCGAGGTTGTTGGGGTCGGGTTCGACGCGGACGTCGAAGAGTTCGCCGTAGTTGGTGACCCGGACGTGGCCGAAGGTGCGGGCGACGGCGAGCACCTGCCGGTCGGTGGTGGGGACGCCGCGCAGCACGGCGAAGCCGAGGTGCCGGACGGCGCGCAGCACGGCGGCGCGTTCGGCGGGGTCGGCGAGGTGGGCGTCCCAGTGGGCCTCGGGGAGGCCGGCGGCGAAGTCGGCGGCGCGCCACAGCCGTTTGGCCGCCTCGGTGCGGTGGTCGCCGGGGTGCCGGCCGGCGGTCTCCGGTCCGTGTACGTCCGGGGCGGCGGCCGCGAGCCAGGCGAGCGGGTAGCGGGAGCGGTGGCCGTCGGTCCAGAGCACGGTCAGGTGGCCGTCCCGCTCGGCGCTCTCCCGGACGGCGAGGTCGGCGGGCAGGTCGGTGATCTGGAACAGCTTCTGGCCGTTGCCGGGGTCGCGGCACTCGACGCAGGGGCAGTTGTCGCGCAGCCAGTAGCCGGACAGGGCACGGGGATCGGACATGCGGGGTCCTTCGGTGGGCGGCCTCGCGGGCCGAGTTGTACAGTCAACTCACCTTCGTCGGCGACCCTGCCGAAGGCCGGTGACGAACCCCGGACTTACGGGTTAAGGGAAGGGAAACAGCAGACCACGGGCGGGAGGACGGGAGCGGCGGAGCCACCCGTTCGGGCGAGTCGGCGGCATGTCGGCCGTGCGGCGGTGTGCAGCACGGGCCGACGATGGGCCCGACCGCCGTCCGCGTCCGCCGACCTGGAGATCCCCATGATCCGCCGGACCATGTCCGCCGCCCGCCTGCTGGCCGGCGCCACCGCCCTCACCGCAGTCCTCGCCACCGCCGCCGGGTGCGGCTCCGACCCGGCACCGACCACCGGCGCCGCACCGTCCGGCCCGGCGAGCGGCGCCTCGATCGCCTGCAACGGCTCCGGGCAGCTGCTCGGAGCGGGCTCCACCGCGCAGGCCAACGCCATCGACATCTGGAAGGTCGCCTTCGGCACCGCCTGCCCGGACATCACCGTCACCTACGGCGGCGGCGGCTCGGGCGCCGGCGTGCAGCAGTTCAACCAGGGCAAGGTGACCTTCGCCGGTTCGGACGCCCCGCTGAAGCCGGAGGAGGTCACCGCCTCCAAGCAGGTGTGCACCGGCGGGCAGGGCATCGACCTGCCGATGGTCGCCGGCCTGATCTCGATCGTCTACAACGTCGACGGCGTCGACGACCTCGTGCTCGACGCCCCGACCGTCGCCAAGATCTTCAACGGGCAGATCACCAAGTGGAACGACCCGGCGATCACCGCGCTCAACCCGAACACGAAGCTGCCGGACACCACGATCCAGAGCTTCCACCGCGGCGACGACTCCGGCACCACCGCCAACCTCACCGCCTACCTCGCGGCAGCCGGCAGCGGCGCCTGGCCGTACCCGCCGAGCAAGACCTGGGCCGGACAGGGCGGCCAGTCCGCCAACGGCTCCGCCGGCGTCTCCGCCCAGGTGAAGCAGGTCCAGAACTCGATCGGTTACGTCGAGCTCTCCTACGCCCAGACCAACAACCTCACGAGCGCCGCCGTCAACACCGGCGCCCCGCAGCCCGTCGCGGCCACCGCCGACAACGCCGCCACCACCTTCGCCAAGGCCACCGTGGCCGGCACCGGCAGCGACCTCGCCCTCACCCTCGACTACGCCACCAACGAGCCCGGCGCCTACCCGATCGTCCTGGTCACGTACGAGATCGTCTGCGACAAGGGCAACAAGTCCGCCACCCTGGACGCCCTCAAGTCCTTCCTGACCTACACCATCAGCGAGCCCGCCCAACAGGCCATCGGCGCCAAGGGCTACGTCCCGCTCCCCCAGGAGGTCGCCTCCAAGGTCCAGGCCGCGATCCCCACCCTGTCCTGAGCCGAAGGCCCCGCCGGGCCCGTCCCGTGGGTCCGTCCGCCCGGCCCGTCCCGTGAGCCCGTCCCCCGCCCTGGGGCGGGTTCACCGCCGTCCACGCCCCGACCCCGGCCCCGGTGGCGCCGGTGCTACTGTCGGACCATCAAACGGGGAATGGTCCCCGTTTCATCGAAGGGGCGGGACGATGGCGGACACGGCTCTGGTGCTCGGCGGCGGCGGGACACTGGGCGGCGCGTGGGAGATCGGCGTCCTCGCCGGACTGGCCGAGGCCGGGGTCGACCCGACCGGCACCGACACCGTGATCGGCACCTCGGCGGGTGCGGTCCTCGGCGCCCGGCTCACCGCCGGCGCGCATCCCGCGCAGCTCCTCGCGGGCGAGCTCGCCGGCACCCCCGCGGTGGCCGTCCGGGTGACGGCCGCTCAGACCGCGCGCTTCCTCTGGGCCGCGCTGGCCGCCCGCGATCCGGAGCGGTCCGTGCGGCGGCTCGGCCGGGCGGCGCTCGTCTCCCGCACGGTGCCCGAGTCGGAGGTCCTCGCGGCGATCACCACCCTGCTCGACGGCGTCCACGACTGGCCCGACCGCGACCTGCGGCTCGCCTCGGTGGAGGCGGCCACCGGCCGGCTGGCGGTCTTCGACGCGTCCTCGGGGGTGCCGCTGCCGCAGGCGGTGGCCGCCAGCTGCGCCGTACCGGTGCTGTGGCCGCCGGTGTCGGTCGCGGGACGGCGCTGGATGGACGGCGGCACCCGGTCGACCACCAACGTCCACCTGGCACGCGGTCACCGCCGGGTCCTCGCGCTCTCCCCCGTGCCCCGGGCGGTCGGCCCGCACCCGCACGCCGAGGAGCAGGGCGCCGAACTCGCCGCGGAGGGCGCCGAGGTCCTCGTGCTCACGCCGGACGCCGACGCCCGCCGCGCCATCGGCCGCAACCTGCTCGACGCCTCGCGCCGGGCTGCCGTGGCCGAGGCCGGCCGCCGGCAGGGGGCGGCCCGGGCCGGTGCGGTGGCCGCCCTGCTGAACCGCTGAGGCCGCGGCATCGAAGGCCCGCAGCGGCCGGGGCTCGGAGCTGCAAGGAGGGTTCGGCGCAGCACGGGGGTTCAGAGCGGGGGGCGGCAGGCCCGCAGCAGGAGCAGGGCGATGTCGTCGGTGTGGCGTCCGGAGGGCCAACCCACCTGCACCAGACCGTCGATGAGGGTGTCGAGGCCGTCGGCGCGATGGGCCGCCAGGTGGTCGGCGAGGGCGGCGGTGATCCGCGAGGGATCGACTCCGGGCACCTCCACCAGGCCGTCGGTGTAGAGGGCGAGCAGGGTGCCGTCCGGCAGCGGCAGCGTGGTGAGCGGGTAGCCGGCGGACACGTCGACGCCCAGCAGCGGGCCCGGCTCCAGGTCCAGCACGTGGGCGCGGCCGCCGCGGCGCAGCAGCAGCGGCGGCGGATGGCCGGCGGAGGCGATGGTGACCTGTCGGCGGACGAGGTCGAGGTGGGCGTACAGGCAGGAGACCAGGAGGTCGGGGTCGAGGTCGGCCAGCAGGCGGTTGGTGCGGGTGAGGATCTGGTCGGGGCCGGCGCCGGCGGCCGCGTGGGCCTGCACCGCGGTGCGGACCTGGCCCATGAGGGCGGCCGCGGCGACGTTGTGGCCCTCGACGTCGCCGATGACGGCGGCGGCGGTGCGCTCGTCGAGCCGGATGAGGTCGTAGAAGTCGCCGCCGATGTCCTGTCCGAGGCTGGCGGGCAGGTAGCGGGCGGCGAAGTCCAGCCCTTCGATCCGGGGCAGCGTGCGGGGCAGCAGTGCGGCCTGCAGGCCGTGCGCGAGGTCGTGCTTGGCGTCGTACAGGCGGGCGCGGTCCAGCGCCTGGGCGATCAGGCCGCCGAGCGAGGTCAGGACGGCGCGCTCGTCGGCGGTGAAGGCGTGCGGGCGGTCGTAGGAGACCACGCAGACCCCGACGGGCCTGCCGGAGACGATCAGCGGGAGGACGGCCCAGGCCTGCTTGCCGGTGATCTGCGGCGCCTGCGGATAGTTCCGGGCCATCTCCTGCGGGCTGGCGAAGAAGGAGGGCGTGCCGTCGGCGAGTGCCCGCCCGACCGGGCTGAACCCGGTGTCGAGCGGCAGGCCGTCCAGCCGTTCGACGGCCTCCGCGGAGTAGCCCCGGTGGCCGATGATCCGCAGCCGTCCCGCGTCGGCCGCGGAGAGGATCAGGGCCTGGGCGCCGAACGCCGGCAGGATCTGGTCGGCGACCATGCCGACCAGGTCGCGCACCCCGACGGCCTCGGTCAGGGCGGCGGTCAGGTGCATGAGTTGCTGGAGCCGTCCGATCGAGTTCGCGGACGACACGGCCGGCCGGGCGGGCGTCCCGGCCGAGGGCTCGTCGGAGGGCCCGTCGGAGGGCCCGTCCACGGGTGCTCGCGCGGGCCCGCCGGCAGGCGTCGGCGCGGGCCCGGCGGTCGGTTGCCGGATGCTCGGGGTGATCCGGACGCTGATGCCGCCCGGGTCCGGGTAGAGCTGGAACTCCAGTACGTGGCCGGGCGGGCGCAGCGCGGTGAAGCGGGTGGGTTCGCGGCTGATCACCGCCGTGCGGTAGCGCTCCTCCAGCGCGGGGTCGTCGAGCCAGGGCAGGACGTTCCGGGGCAGTGCGCCGATCAGGTCGTCGGCGGAGCGTCCGAGCAGCCGGGCGGCGGTGGAGGTGAGGAAGGTGATCCGGCCCTCCAGGTCGAGGGCGAGCGCGCCCTCGGGGAGCCGCTCGGCGTAGTCGGCGGCGGCCCTGCCGTCCTGCTCCCGGCGCGGGTGGACGAGCTCGTCCGGGACGATCCACGGCTGTTCGGGGAGGTCGGGCGGGCCGCCGGCGGCGTCGAGCAGCCGGGCCGCACGCCGGGCGCCGGTGGTGGCGTTGTCGCAGTCGCGGTGGGTGGCGTGCGGGGGGTGGTCGGCCGGCCAGAGCAGTTGGAGGGCACCCCAGGTGCGGTGTTCGCCGACGACCGGGGCGGCGGCGAGGGAGAACCGGTAGGGCAGCGCGGCGGCGACCCTCGGGTAGCTGCGGACCATGTCCTCCTGGTTGCCGATCCACACCAGCCGCTCCTCGCGCGTGGCGTCGGTGACGGGGGTGGGGCCGCTGAGCGGCAGCCGGAGCCAGGGTGCGACGAAGTCCAGCGGCACGCCGTACATCACCGCCAGCCGCAGGACCGGTTCGTCGGGAGCGAGCAGGAAGAGGCCGGCGACGCTGGCACCCGCGCGGCGGACGGTGGCGGCGAGCGCCGTCACCAGGGCGTCGCCCGGCGGACGGCGCGGAACGGGCGGGGTCGGGGTCTCAGCGGCCCCGGACACCGCCGCCCCCTCTCCCCCGGCCACGGCACCGCCGCAGCGGCGCGGCGACCTCCGGGCGACGGGCGTCCGCGGCCCGCCGGCACCGTGCCGGGCGGGCGCACCCGTTCGCCCCGCATCGGCGGAACGGCGCAGCTCCCATACCCGGGACGGTACGCCGCTACCGCACCGGGAGCCCGCCGGACGGCCCGGGTCCGCGGCGGCGTGTCGGCCGGGTGCGCGGCAGCGCCTCGGGGCAGGGGCCAGGGGTCGGCGCGGCTTCAGTGGCCGGCGAGTTTGACGAGGACCACGGCGAGGCCGATGACGGCGTCGATCGCGCCGGCGACGACGGCCGCGAGGGGGCTGCTGCCCATCCGCAGGCCGCCGATGCAGCCCCACGCGAACAGCGTCGCCACACTGACCGCGACGGAGGCGAGCAGGGCCGTGTGCAGGTCCATCAGGCCGATCGCGGAGGCGCCGATCAGCAGCAGCGGGCCGACGGCGGAGAGCAGCAGCGGGCTGCTGACGAAGAGCATCCTCCGCAGGTCGCGTCCGGAGGCGAGGCGGCGGTGGACGATCCGGTGGGCCTGTTCGTCGGCGACGAGGGTGGCGAGCCAGAGCCCGACGGCCGTCGCGCAGACGGCGAGGGCCGCCTTCCAGGTCGTCAGGTCGTCGACGGCGGAGAGGCCGACCACCACGGCGACCATGGTGATGGTGGCGTAGATGCGCTCCTTGAGCTGCTCGGTGCGCGCGTCCACGTGCTCGGAGGGCGTGTCCCCGCCGGCGGCCGCCCCGTCCTCCTGGCTCATGGCACCTGCTCCCTGGGACGTGCCCGGCCGGTCTCCCGGTCGGGCTGTTGGCGTGCGGACCTGCCCAGTGTCGGGCCGGACCGGCGGGGGCCGTGGTTCCCCCACCGGGGAGCGGCGGACACCGCCCGGCTGCCGCACGGCGCGGCGCCCGCCGAGCCGGGCCGGGCCGAGCCCGGCCGGGAGGGGTCAGCGGCGGAGGCCGGCGAGCAGGGCGTCCAGGGCGAGGTCGAAGCGGGCGCGGTGGTCCTCCGGGGTGCCGAGGCCGCCGGCCACCGCGGCGGCGAGGACGGGAAGGGCGGTGAGGTCGGCGTCGGTCGGCTCGTCCGGGTGGCCCGGGGTGGTGGCGGCCTCGGCGAGGCACTGGCCGATCACCAGGGTGGCGACGGAGTTGACGATCCGCAGGGCGTCGACGGGGGCGATGCCGGCCCGGCCGAGGAAGGCCGCGGTGTCCTCGACGATCCGCAGGGCCTCCGCGGAGCGCGCGGGGCGGGTGGCGACCAGCACGATCGCCCCGGGGTGGCGGAGCAGTTCGGCACGGAACGCGGCGGCGAAGTCCCGCAGGCGCTCGGGCCAGGCGTCGGCGGGCCCGTCCAGCTCGGGGCGGACGGCGGTGACGACCCGTTCGACCATCCCGTCCAGCAGGGCGGCCTTGTTGGGCACGTAGTGGTAGAGCGTCATCGCCTCGACGCCGAGTTCGGCACCCAGCCTGCGCATGGAGAGCTTCTCGACGCCGTCGCGGTCGGCGAGGTCCAGTGCCGCGTTCAGCACCTTCTCGCGGGTGAGCCCGGCCCTGCGGGGGGTGGCGGCGTCCACGGTTGTCTCCGTTCGCGAGCGGGGCCGCTTGACTTTCTTACGGCGTAAGGCGAGAGTAGCGCACATCGCAGTCTTACACCGTAAGGGGGATTCGGACCATGTCCGTGGACCGGAACAAGCAGCTCGTGACCGACTTCGTCACCGCCCTCAACGAGGCCCGGACGGCCGACCTCGGCGACTACCTGGCCGCCGACGTGGTCGACCACAACAAGATCATTCACGGTGAGCCGGACGAGCCCGGTGCGGCCTTCGCCGCCATCGAGATGCAGCTGACCGCCCTGAAGCCCTACCGCGCCCGCATCGACGAACTGGTCGCCGAGGGCGACCGGGTGGTCGCCCGGATCACCCAGTCCGGCATCAGCTCCGGCACCCACCCCCGGATGCCCGTCCCCACGGGCCGGGCCTTCGAGAACGAGGCGATCTTCGTCTTCACCGTCGTGGACGGCCGGATCACCGAGATCCGCGGCGTCTCCGACCGCCTCGGCCTCTTCCTCCAGCTCGGCTGGGACTGGCCGACGGCGGACTGACCCCCGCACGGGCCCGAAGTCCCGACGCCCCGGGGCCGTCCGGCCCGGCGGGCGGCCCCTGCCGGCCCTGTGCCCCGCGCTCCGGGGGTGCTGGCATGGAAGTGACGGGGGCCGCCGAACGGGCGGGCCGCGCAGGAGGAGGACCGCGCGGCAGGAGCCGATCGGGGAGAAGAGGGTGAGAGCCATGCGTGCGGTCATCGTGTACGAGAGCATCTACGGCAACACGCGCGAGGTGGCCGAGGCCGTGGCGGACGGCGTCCACACGGCACAGCCGGAGGCGGTCGTGCGGTGCCTGCCGGCTGCCGAGGCCGGACCGGAGGTCACCCGGTCGGCCGACCTGCTCGTGGTCGGCGGCCCCACCCACATGCACGGCATGACCTCCGCGCTGAGCCGCCGGATGGCGGTCGCCGCGGAGAAGAGGAAGGAGCCGGACGGCGCCGCGGAGCGGACCGCCGCGGCCGAGGGCAACGGCCCCGGCCTGCGCGGTTGGTTCCACTCGCTGCCCGAGGGCGGACCGGGCGTGCGCGCCGCCGCCTTCGACACCCGCGCCGACATCAAGGCGAGCGGCGGGGCCGCGCACGGCATCGCCCGCCGGCTGTCGCACCACCACTACGACCTCGTCGCCCGGCCCGAGGGCTTCGTCGTCGAGGACTCCGAGGGGCCGATGCGCACCGGCGAACTCGAGCGGGCCAAGGCCTGGGGCGCGACGCTGATCTGACGCCCCGAGGTCCGGAACGCACCGACCGGCGGCCCCGGGAACGGGACCGCCGGTCGAGGTGCGGGTCTGCGCGGCTCCGGACGCCGCGGTGCTCAGCCGACGTGCACGCGCGGGCGCCGCGAGCGGTCGGCCTCCGCCTCGCGGAGCACCTCGCGGGTGACCGGGGCGACCTCGCCCTGGCCGAACAGGAAGAACCGCAGGAACTGGGCGAACGGATTGCCCTCCGTCCACTCGAAGTAGATGTGCGGCTGCTGCCCGGTGGTGTCCCGGACGTGCAGCAGCAGCGCCGCCAGGGCGTTCGGGATGGAGGAGTGCTCCAGGGTGAGGATGCGGTACCGGTCGTGCAGCACCTCGCCGCGCACCCGCAGTTCGGCCTCGAAGTCGGACGGGTCGCGGACGGTGACCTCGACGAACAGCAGGTCGTCCTCGGGGGCGATGCCGTTGTCGGCCCGGATCTGGGAGGTCTTGTCGCGGTACTCGGCGAGGTCCCGGTTGCTCGGCTCGTTGGCGATCAGCCGGATGTCCCGGTGCGCGCAGTCGCGGACGAACCGCTCCGCGATCGGATCCAGCACGACCTCGGTGACCCGCAGTTCGAAGGCGCGGGCGAGCCTGGAGGCCAGCGAGATGAGGATGATGCCGGCGATGAAGCAGGCACCGATCTTCACACCGTCCGGGCGCTCGGCGATGTTGAGGGCCGTGGTGTAGAGGAAGACCGCGGCGATCACCGCGAAGCCGATCGTCCAGCCCCGCTGGCGGGCCCGGCGGGCGGCGATGGTCACCGCGATCGCCGCCGAGCTGATCAGTACGAGGACGCCGGTCGCGTACGCGCCGCCCTGCGCGTCCACGTCCGCGTCGAAGATCCAGGTGACCAGGAAGGCCACCGCGGTCAGCACCAGCACGGTCGGGCGGACGGCCCGCGCCCAGTGCGGCGCCATGCCGTAGCGCGGCAGGTAGCGGGGCAGCAGGTTGAGCAGGCCCGCCATGGCGGAGGCCCCGGCGAACCAGAGGATGGCGATGGTGGAGACGTCGTAGACGGTGCCGAACGCGGTGCCCAGGTACTCGTGGGCGAGGTAGGCCAGGGCACGGCCGTTGGCCTCGCCGCCGGGGCGGAACTGGTCCGCCGGGATCAGCAGGGTGGTGATGAAGCTGGTGGTGATCAGGAAGACGCTCATGATCACGGCGGCGGTGGTGAGCAGCTTGTGGGTGCCGCGGGTGCGCCCGGTCGGCCGCGCCTCCGTGTCGCCGGGGTCGCCCTTGATGTGCGGCATCACGGCGACACCGGTCTCGAAGCCGGACAGGCCCAGGGCGAGCTTGGGGAAGACGATCAGCGAGACGCCGACCATCGCGACCACGTTGCCGTGCTCGGCCGTCAGCGCGTGCGACCAGTCGGCGACCACGTGCGGGGCGGTGGCCACGTGCCACAGGCCGGTCACCACCACGACGACGTTCAGCGCCAGGTAGATGCCGACCAGGCCCACGGCCAGGCCGATCGCCTCGCTGAAGCCCTTGAGGAAGACGGCGCCGAGCAGCGCGATCAGGAAGAGCGTGATCAGCACCTGGCGGCCGTGCAGCGCGCTCGTCAGGTGCGGGTTCTCCACCAGGTGGGCGGTGGCGTCGGCGGCGGAGAGGGTGATGGTGATCAGGAAGTCGGTGGCGGCGAAGCCCAGCAGGACGAGGACGAAGAGCTTGCCCTGCCAGAAGCTCAGCAGCCGCTCCAGCATGGC
>NZ_JBFBJY010000044.1:0-69570 GCF_040702125.1 Kitasatospora sp. NPDC085895
GTTCTCGGCCTCGTTGTAGGTCGGGATGATCACCAGCACCCTGCCGAGATCGGCGAAGGTGGTCTCCTCAGGGGCAGTCACGGCACAGCCTTTCGGGTCGGCGGCGGGTCACGGACGGCCCGGCGCGGGTGCCGCACCGGCCGCCGGGCGGCGGACCAGGAGCGACACCGTCAGCCCGGGGACGTGCCGGACCTCGGCCGGGACGAACGCCGTCCGCAGGGCCCGGGCCTGGTCGCCCGGGAGTCGCTCGTACGGATCGTCGCCCGTGCCGATGGTAACGACCCAGACACGCCTCTCGTCACCGACGCAGGTCACGGGCACCGGGCACTCGACCGCGAAGAGGTCGTGGGCGGCCGCCGCGCTCTCCCGGACGAAGAGCTGCCGGGGGCGGACCCCGGCGGGCAGGTAGTAGGAGACGGCCGGGCCGACCATCATCCAGTTCAGGTCGCCGCCGACCGCGACCAGTGCGTCGCCCGGCGCGTACCCGGCCGCCACCAGCCGGGCCGCCCCGCGGTAGTCGGTGTCGGTGTGCGAGGCGGCCGTCCGCAGCACCCGCTGGTGGTCCAGGCCGAGCCAGGCCGGGACGGCGGCCGCCGCGGCCACCAGCAGCACCGCCGCCGCGGCCGACACCGCGGCCGGCGCCCGGCGGACGGGGACGGGCCGGTCGAGCAGCGCGGCCAGGGCGCCGATCCCGCCGCCGGCGAGGGCCGCCCAGAGCGGCACCGTGAAGAGCAGGTAGCGCGCCAGGAAGAAGGAGGTGCTGCCGAGCCGCGACACCACCCACACCGCGCCGACCGGGAGCGAGGCCGCGAGCAGCAGCAGCGCGGCCGGGCGCCGGGAGCCGCGCAGCAGCAGGGCCGGCAGCGCCATGGCCAGGAACGCGTACAGCACCTGGTGCGAGCCGAACAGGTCCTGCCAGACGAACCGCAGGTCGCGGACGGTCGGCGCGGCCAACCAGGACAGCTGGCGGCCCGACTGCAGCCGGCCGAGCGCCATCACCGGCAGGACGGGGGCCACCCCGGCGGCCACCGCGAGCGGCCACTGCCGGAGCACCCGGCGGGCGTCCGGCCGCAGGGCGGCGGCCGCCACCATCGGCAGCTGGCCGACCAGGCAGGCCAGCGAGACGAGGTGGAAGACCCCGGCCACGCCGGTCGCCAGCGCGTACCAGGCCCAGCGGTCGGCGGTCGGCCGCTCCAGTGCCCGCAGCAGCAGCCAGGTCGCGGCGGCCACCGCACAGGCCACCACCGCGTAGGCGCGGGCCTCCTGGGCGTAGCGGGAGATCTGCGGCACGGTCGCCAGCAGCAGGCCGCCGGCGAGTCCGGCGAGCGGCGAGGCGAACATCCGCCGGGCGATCAGCGCGGTGAAGCAGGCGGCGCCGGCGACCGCCAGGGCGGACGGCAGCCGCAGGGCTGCGGGCGAGTCGCCGAACAGGCCCGTCCAGGCGTGCAGCAGGACGTACGAAGCGCCGTTGCTGGCATCGACGTTGGCCAGCATCGCGAACAGTCCGCGCAGCGGTCGCCCGGCGGCGCTCCAACTCGACACCTCGTCGCGCCACAGCTCGGGCACGCCGATCCCGGCGAGGCCCACGGCGAGGGCGACCAGACCAGGCACCAACCAGAAAAGCTCTTGTCGGATTATCTGTACGTATCTACTCATCAGCTGCCAACCCGGACATAGCGGCCGGGCCAGAATAGCCAGTTCCCGTCCCCGGCACCTGCCACCGCACACGATCTCCGAGCGCCGGATCCGCTAGTCTGTCTGCCGTCGGCCGAACACCGCCCGCCCCACCGCAGGCAGTCGGCAGGCCCCGCCTCAGTAGCTCAGGGGATAGAGCACGGCTCTCCTAAAGCCGGTGTCGCAGGTTCGAATCCTGCCTGGGGCACAGCACCAGGAACACGAAAAGGCCCAGGCCAGAGGGTGAAGCCCTCCCACCTGGGCCTTCGCCGTTCCGCGCCGCTGGTCCCGCCGTGCCCCTCCCGTGCCCGTCGTCGGCGGCGCCGGGCTCGATGTGGTGGGCCGGGTACGTCCCGATCGGAAGGGGCGTCACGGGGTGCGGGAGCGGGTCGGTCTCGGCGCATCGGCCTCGGCGGGTCAGTGGGGCGGGACGGCGCCGGCGTAGACGTTGTCCGGGGTGACGATCGCGGTGATCGCCCGGGCGAGGAGGGTGGAGGGTTCCTGGCCCTGGCTGAGGACGTCGGTGTTGATCATGACGACCAGGGTGGCGCGCTGCGAGGGCAGGTAGACGGTCACCGTCTCGTAGCCGGGGATCGAACCGTTGTGGCCGATCCAGCCGTTCGCCTTGAAGATGCCGAGGCCGTAACCGGTGCCCGGGAAGCCCGTCGGCAGGGTCTTCAGCCGTTCCGCCTGGGTTCCGGGGCTGAGCAGCCGTCCGGTGGCGACGACCTCGGCCCAGCGGCGCAGGTCCTGCAGGTCGGAGATCATCGCCCCGGCCGCCCAGGCCCAGCTGGGGTTCCAGTCCGTGACGTCCTCGACCGCCCCGCTCAACGTCTGGTCGGTGTACCCGCGCGGGTGCGGCTCGGGGAACTCGGCGCCCCGCGGGAACAGCGTGCGGCGCAGGTGGGCCGGGCGGAGCACCCGCCGCTGGACGAAGTCGGCGAGCCGCTGCCCGCTGACCTTCTCGACGACCAGGCCGAGCAGGACGAGGTTGGTGTTGGAGTACTCGAAGGCCGCGCCCGGATCGAAGGTGTTGTCGTGCTCGAACCCGTACGCGAGCACCTCCCGCGGGCTGAACCGCCGGTGCGGGTCGCTCTGCAGGGCGTGGACGAAGTCCGGGTCGGAGGTGTACGGGAACAAGCCGCTGCGCATCTCGGCGAGCTGACGCAGGGTGATCCGCCCGCCGTCCGGCACGCCGTCGACGTAGGCGGAGATCGGGTCGTCCAGGCCGACCCGGTGCTGGTCGACGAGTTCGAGCAGCGCGGTGACCGTGAAGGTCTTGGTCTCGCTGCCGATCCGGACGTACGAGTCGACGGCCATCGGCCTGCCGGTGGCGGTGTCGGCGACACCGGTCGCGCGGACGTAGCTCCCCCTGCCCGGCATCCACAGCCCGACCACGACGCCCGGGATGCCCGCCTGCCGGCGGACGTCCTCGATCGTGCTGTCCAGACGGGCGGTCAGCTCGGGGCCGAGACCGTCCGGTGGGCACTCGTCCGGGTCGTACCGCCCCACGCCCGCGGCGCGGCCGGTCGGTGCGTGGAGGGTCGTGGCGTGGACGGTCGTGGCGGGGGCAGTTGTCATGGGAGCCAGCACGGACGCCGCGAACAGCGTTGCGGCGAACAGCCGGTGGTGGGGAGTGCGTCGCACGGCGCCTCTTCCGGATCACGGGTTCGAACGGCAACATCACCACCCCGGTCCGCTGCACCTCTCGCCCCACCGGCACCCGCCGCGGCGAGTCCACTCGTTCGGAGTCGGAGCAGGCGCCCCGGTGGCGCAGCCGGGGCGGAGGCCGGTCCGGGGCCCGCGGAGGTCACCGTCGGTGGCGCCGGTGCCCTCCGGGTGCACGCGGGTCGCCGGTGACGGTGCCTGCGGTGCCGGTGCGGCCGGTGCCGGGGTCGGGCAGGCGCTTCGGCGCCACCGGGGCGGAACCGCCCGCGGCCGTGGCCGCGGTGACCGCGACGACGTCGGTCGACCTCAGGAACGCCAGCCGGTGGTCGTACCGGATCGGGTAGTAGAGGTCGCGGCCGACGACCAGGGTGCGGTCGTCCGGTGCGTCGCCGTCGATGTTCCGCGCGTAGTAGTAGTCGCCGTGCACCGGCCGGTCCCCCGCCGCGAGGTAGCCCTGTCCGGCCGGGATCGCCGCGGTGTAGGGCGTCGGCGCGAGGCCGGCCGGGTCGAAGACCGCGGCGACGGCCGGGTACGGGGCGTAGGCGGCGCGCTCGGGGTACGCCCTGCCGTACACCGGAACGGAGGTCCGGCCGGCCCTGGGCACCAGGACCGTCCGTCCCGGCCGGTCGTCCGCGGCGGCGCTCCGGCCGTGCGGGTTGTCGAACCAGCCCTTCACACCCCGTACCAGATCGCCGTCCAGTCGCCCCGCCGGTCCGCGACCACGTAGCCGGTGCCGGCGACCGCCTTGGCCCGCCAGTCGGAGGCCCGGGTGGTGCCGCCGCCGATCAGAGGGGCGGTCGCGCTCGGGGCGGTGCGCAGGTAGACGAAGTTCTCCGGGCGGGCCGGGGCGCCGTCCACCGGGGGCGTGTTGCCGGAGTCGAAGGCAGGGGCGATCGTGACCGTGCCGCCGACCACGACCGGACCGCCGGTGCCGGCCCGCACGGGCGCGCCGACCAGGTCCATGTAGTGGTTCCAGTCCCAGAAGGTGCCGGGGTCCCAGTGCATGCCGGGGACGTCCTGCTGGCGCGGGCCCGGGACGTCGTCGTGCCCGATGACGTGCTGCCGGTCGAGCGGTACGCCGAACCGGTCCGCCAGGTACCGGGTCAGCGAGGCCGAGGACCGGTACAACTGCTCCGAGTACCAGGTCGCCTTGTCCGCCGGGAACGCGTACCCCTCGTGCTCGATGCCGATGCTGTGCATGTTGACGGTCTTGTTGCCGGCGTGCCACGCGACGTTCCCGGTGCTCACCAGCTGTGTGACGTGGCCGTCCGAGGACCGCACGATGTAGTGCGCGCTGGCCTGCGTGGCCGGCTGCCGGAACGCCGCGATCGAGCCCTCGAAGCCGCCCTCGGTGTCGTGGACGACGATGCGGTCGATCCGCTGGCCGTCGGCGGGGCGGTCGGCGACCGAGTAGTTGCCGAAGGAGGACGGGTCCGAGGCGTTGGTCAGTGCGTAGGCGGCGGGCCGGAAGTCGCAGCCGAGGCCGGCCGGGCACTCGACCCGGCCGGGTGCGTTCTCGTTCGACGGACCCTTGCGCCCGGCGCCGCCCTGCTCGGTGGAGGTCCCGGCGGACGGCCCGGTGGATGGCGCGGCGGAAGGTTCGGCGGGGCGCCCGGCGACCGGGGGAGCGGCGGCCACGGCCGGGGCGGCGGACAGCGTGACCACCTGCCCGTCGGAGGTGACCCGGGAGGCTCCTGCCCTCACCGTGCCGAGTACGCGGTCGGCGAAGTCGTCGCCGCCCTGCCCGGCCGGGGACCCGCTGAAGCGGGACACCGCCGCGAACCAGGCCGCCGGATCGCCCGACAGCGGCCTGCCCGCCTCCCGCTGGTACGCCACCAGCAGGGCCGCCGCCCCGCGGATGCTCTGCAACGGCTCCGTCCGCAGCCGCTCCGCGGGCTCGTGCAGGAGCTCCGCCGCCCGCTCCAGGGTGTGCAGGGCCGGGCCGTCCTCGACCCGGACCCCGGGCGCGGCCCGCCGCACGGGGGAGTCGTCGCCGCGGAGGTCCGCCTCGGGACCCGGCCCGGCGGCGAGGGCCCGGGTGACCGCGGCGGGGTCCACCCGGGTCAGGCCCATCACGTTGTAGTTGCCGGTGGTGCTCGGCTCGCCGTGGTGCGACTCCCAACGGGTCTGCTGGTACGACAACGCCAGCAGGACGCTCCGCGGCACCCCGAACTCGGCGGCCGCGTCGGCGAACCGGCGCTGCAGGACGCCGGACCCCGCTGCCGCCGTGACCGGCGCGGCGGCAGCAGCGGCAGGCGCGGCATCCGCACTGCCCCGCGCGGCTGCCGCACCGGCCGGCAGGGCCAGGCCGGCGGCGGAGACCGCCACCGCCGCGGTGATCGCCAGCGGCAGCCGCCGGCCGTGCCTGCGGCGGTGTGCGGTCCCGGCGGGCCCTCGACCGGCCCTGCGTGCGGCAGTCAACGGAGTCAGCGGCCTTCCCGTTCCCGTCCCGGCCGTGGGGGCCGGACCCGTCCGGAGCCCGCCGCGGCAGCACCCGTCGGGAGGTCCCGGTCGGGACTCCGCCGGTGCCGACGCGGGGCGGGCGACGCGGAACCGGGGCCCAGTGGGGTGTCCACCGGCCACCGGGGACCGCACCCGTCCAACGGGGCGGGCAGGGGCTCCGCAACGGGCATCCACCCGCCGGGGCGAACCGCCCTGCTCCGAACGGGAGACGGGCGTACGGCGACGGCCCGGCGCAGGAGTGCTGCGCCGGGCCGTCGGACCGGACGAGGACCCCGGCGCCGCCGGGATCGACAGGGCCTCAGCGGCGGTGCTTGCCGTTGCCCGTGGCGGCGGCCGGCTCCGGGTACGGGATGCGGAGTTTGCGGGCGAACGGGGCCACCGCCGCGCCCGCGCCGAGCGGACGGGCCAGGGCGAACAGCGAGACCAGGACGGCCAGCGAACCGGCGGCCAGGCCGACGACGCTGCTCAGCATCCCGCCGCCGGTGGCGTCCGAGATCCGGCCGGACAGCCACACCGCGGCCGCCGCGCCCGGCAGGCAGGCCGCCGTGATGGCCAGGTGCAGGGCGACGACCGAACCGCCGTCCAGTCCGCTGCGAGGCTTGCCGTTGCGGCGCAGGCCCAGCACCATCGTCGCGTCCGGGCCGGCCGGGGCCGAGGCGGGGACGGCGGACGGAACGGGCTTGCGCAGCCGGCGGCCGAGGGCCCAGCCGGTCAGGCCGACACCGACCAGGCAGGCGATGCTCTGCGCACCCGCCATGCCGATGATGATCCAGCGCGGGCTGAGCAGCCAGTACGCGACCGCCGACAGGCCCGAGTTGACCGTGGTCGACACCACCGTCAGCCAGAACGGGGTCTTGGCGTCACCCATCGCGTAGAAGCCGCGGGACAGCGCGTACTGCGCGCAGAAGGCCGGCAGTCCGATCGCGAAGGCGATCAGCGTCTGGGCGATCACCCACGAGTCGGCCGAGGTGACCTTGCCGTGCCCGTAGGCGATGTCGGCGATCTGCGGGGCCAGCGCGATGAACAGCACGGTGGCCGTGACGATCATGGCGGCCGAGGAGCGCAGCATGCCGGCCAGGTCCGAGCCGATCTTCGTCAGCTCGCCCCGGGTCGCGGCCCGGGACATGCCGGGCAGCAGCGCCGTCACCAGGGAGATGGTGATGACGCCCTGCGGGACGACGAACAGCTGGTACGCGTTGGTGTAGGCGAAGTTGCCGAGGCCCATCGTCAGACCGTCCTTCGCCGCACGGACGCCGGCGCCCGTGCTCAGCCGGCTGATCACGGCGAAGGACAGCTGGGTGACCACGACCAGCAGCAGCGCCCAGCTCGCCGCGCGGATCGGCTTGGTCAGACCGGCACCGCGCCAGTCGAAGCGCGGCCGGAAGCGGAAGCCGGAGGAGCGCAGCGAGGGCAGCAGGCCGACCGCCTGGACGACGATGCCCAGGGTGCTGCCGAGGCCCAGCAGCATGGTCTGGCCGGTCGTCATCTGCTCGGCCGTGTCCGCGTCGTTGCCGACCAGGATGTAGAGGCCGAAGACGGCGATCGCGACCACGTTGTTCAGCACCGGCGTCCACATCATCGCGCCGAAGCGGTCGCGCGAGTTGAGCACCTGGCCGAGCAGGGTGAAGACGCCGTAGAAGAAGATCTGCGGCAGGCAGTACCGGGCGAAGGCGATGGTCAGGTCGCGCTGCGCGCCGTCGAAGTTCGAGTAGAGGTCGACGATCGTCGGGGCCAGCAGCCAGGCGCCCACCGTCAGCACGACCAGGATGACGCCGCAGAGGGTGAGCAGCCGGTCGGTGTAGGCGACGCCGCCGTCCTTGTGCGTCTGCGCGGCGTGCACCAGCTCGGGGACGAAGACGGAGGCCAGCACACCGCCCATGAGCATCATGTAGACGACGTTCGGCAGCGAGTTGGCGACGTTGAAGGAGTCGCCGAGGCCGGCGGCGCCGAGCGCGGCGATGATCATCGCGCTGCGGACGAAGCCGAGGGCGCGCGAGGAGAGCGTGCCGAGGGCCATGATCAGCCCGCTGCGGCCGACCGAGGCGGCGGGCGCGGCCGGGGCCTCACCCTCGGCCTGGCGCTGCGCGGGGACGGTGGCGGGGGCCTGCGGCGGTACGCCGGGCTGCTGGAAGGCACCCGGCTGCGGCGGCACGCCCGGCTGGGCGGGGACCCCCGGGTACCCGGCGCCCGCGGCCTGCGACGGATCGCCGGTGTACCCGGCCTCCGGAGGCTGCGGCGGGATCTTGCGCAGGGCCATGGTGGGCGGGTCCGGGTGGGCGTACGAGTCGGGGGACTCACCCGTGGTGTTCATGGTCATCGGATCCCCGTCACTCGGTGCCTGGGCGGTGGGGCTGTGGGGCCTCCGCACAGGTGCACCCAACCGGAGCAGTCTGCCAAACCGCGGCACTCCCTGGGGAGGTCGGTGTCGCGGGCGGCAGCCCTGCGCCCACGGAGGATATCGGGGGCCGGAACGGCCCGGTGGCGTGAAGGGTGATGAATTGTGGCTCTATGTCCGGTTATGTCGGCGAGGCTTGCAATCCGTTCGGAGTGATCGGCCGTCATCGTCGTCCCTTCACCGCCGGGGTGGCGCCCGATCGTGTGAGCTTTATCACTGCACGTCAGCTGCGCCGGCGGGGTGCCGGGGCCTCGTCCGCGGCGCCGCGGGGGGCGTCGCGGCCACCGGGGTCGTCGAGGTCGTCCCCGTCGTCCCTGCTGTTCCTGTCGCCGCGTGCACGTCGGGCCGACCCGCCGCCGCTGCCGTCGCCGGAGTCGTCACCGTCCTCGTCGCCGGCCCCGTCCGCGTTCCCGGTGGGCGTGCCGCGGGCGAGCACGCGCTGCACGCGGGGCCTGGTCCGCCGGTCGACGCGGCGGAAGTCCCGGGCCAGCGCACCGGGCCGCCACAGCTCCACGGCGACCGTCGCCCAGCCCAGCAGGGCCGCGGCGGCGAGCCATCCGGCCAGGACGTCGCTCGGCCAGTGGACGCCCAGGGCGATCCGGCTCCAGCCGACCGCCAGGACCGCCGCGGCGGCCGCTCCGACGGCCCAGATCCGGCCCGCCCGCCCGGCCAGCGGCCAGACCAGGGCGACCAGGGCGGCGCAGGTGATGCCGGAGGCCATGGCGTGTCCGGAGGGGAAGGCCGCGCCGTCGGCGTGCGCGACCGGGTCGGCGAAGTGCGGGCGGTCCCGGCCCACGGCGTCCGCGAGGCCGATCGCCAGTGCCCAGCCGAGGGCGCCCTGGACGGCGGCCCAGGAGGCGAGGGTGCGGGCCCTGATCGCCCACAGCCAGACCGCGGCACCGAACAGCAGCACCCGCATGGTGACCGGCCCGTCGATGTCGCCCAGCGTCTGCATCGAGGCCGTCCACGCGGTGTGGCGGCGGGCATAGCCGTGCAGGGCGCCGGCCCAGTGCTGGTCGAGCCGGGACAGCGGCCCCCAGCCGCCCGCCACCAGCCCGAGCAGCGCCCCGAACAACAGAGTGTCACCGAGCGCCCACAGGGCGTGTCGGGCGACGGGCCGACGGGCGGCGGGAACGGCGGACGGGTGCATGGCAGACACCTTCCCAGTGGCGGTGTGCGGAGCGGACCCGGCGCGATCGCGATTCGGCATCTTTTGTGCGGAGAAGGTGCGATCGGGAGGTGTTGTTCGTTGGAAGGGGCGATAGCGCCCGCGACCGTTGCGCATGGTGGCCGCTCGATGGCGCAGCGTCGATCGCCTCGATGAAAATCGGCAGGATACTGCATGAGGCGCGAAAATCTGAGTGAGTTGGGAATGTTGTCCCATTTCTGCGCGTTGGATCGTTACGTGTGAGCCTCCAGGAGGCCCGCACTTGTATGAGCAGCGCAGCCCCGCGCGAGCCGCGCCGCCAGACCCGGTAGCCGCCAGACCCGGCAATCCAGCAAGGGAGCAAGCATGGCCACTCGTGCCGTCGTTCGCGACAGGGCCGACCGGACTCGCTCGGCCCGGCCGACCAACCTTGAGGCCGACCGCGACCTCGTCGGCATGTACCTCGACGAGATCGCCAGGACGCCGCTGCTCGACGCCGCCGAGGAGGTCCAGCTCTCGTTGCGCATCGAGGCCGGGGTGTACGCCCAGCACCTGCTGGACGAGGGCGCCCTGCCCGAGGGTGCGAGGCGCGAGGAGCTGGAGGCGATAGCCGAGGACGCGGAGCGCGCCAAGGACGTCTTCATCAGGTCCAACCTCCGGTTGGTCGTCGCCGTGGCCCGCCGGTACCCGCGCAGCGGCCTGCCCCTGCTGGACCTCATCCAGGAGGGCAACGCGGGCCTCGTCAGGGCGGTCGAGAAGTTCGACTACGCCAAGGGCTTCAAGTTCTCCACGTACGCGACGTGGTGGATCCGGCAGGCGATCACCCGGTCGATCGCCGACCAGTCGCGCACCATCCGGCTGCCCGTGCACCTCGTCGAGGAGCTCGGCCGGATCCGTCGGGTGCAGCGCGAGAAGTCCAAGGAGCTGGGCCGTGAGGCCGATCCCGCGGAGATCGCGGCCGAGCTGGACACCACCGAGGAGCGGATCAAGGACGTGCTCGACTGGGCGCGGGACCCGGTCAGCCTGAACATGTCGGTCGACGACGAGGGCGAGACCCAGTTCGGCGACCTCGTCGAGGACACCGGTGCCGTCTCGCCGGAGGACGCCGTCATGGTGATGCTCCGGCGCGAGGAGCTGGACGACCTGATCGGGCGGCTGGACGACCGGACGGCGTCGATCATCCGGTCCCGGTACGGCATGGAGGACGGCCGGGAGCGGACGCTGACCGAGGTCGGCAAGCAGCACGGGCTCACCCGTGAGCGGATCCGCCAGATCGAGAAGCACGCGCTGGCCGAGCTGAAGAAGATCGCCGACCATGCGGGCTTCGAGGCGGCCTGACCGCGGGAGCGGCGTTCGCGGGCCCCGGTCCGGGCAGTGCCCCGGGCCGGGGCCCGCGGCCGTCCGGCACCACCTAGGCTGGTGGAGAGGAGAGCGGGAGGCAGGACGATGGGCGAGCGGACCGTCGAGCAGGACGGGCAGCCGGGCGAGGAGCCGGGCGGGAAGCCCGGTACGAAGAAGCCGGGGCGGCAGGGGCCGTCCGCGGCGCGGCTGGTGTTCGGCGACCCGCTGGACCGGCAGACCGCCGACGACACCGACGCCGGCTGGGGCGAGCGCCCCGGCGGTGGTTCGGCCCGCGGGCTCGACTGGTACCTGAGCCAGCGGCCCCCGCACCACGGCGACTAGCCCCCGCGGGTGCTGCGGCCCGGCGCGGGCCCGTCCGGCGGCCATGCGGTCGGTCAGCCCCGGCGGACGAGGGCGTCGCGGATCTCGGTGAGCAGGACGACCTCCTTCTCCTCCGCCTCCAGGACCTCCTCCTCCGCGGTCTTCCGCTTCGCCATGAAGTGCAGCATCGGCAGGATGAAGACGAAGTAGACCACCGCGGCCGTGATCAGGAACTGCACCACCGCACTGAGCACCTCGCCCCACAGGATGAAGACGCCGGACGAGACGGACCCGTCCGCGGCGAGGGTGCACGGGCCTTTCAGGCAGGAGCGGTAGGATGCCAGGTCCTTGGTGCCGAACAGGCCGATGATCGGATTGATGATGCCTTTCACGAACGCATTGATGATGTTCGTGAAGGCCGCGCCGATCACCACCGCGACCGCGAGATCGACGACGTTTCCGCGGAGCAGGAATTCCTTGAAACCCTTCATCCCGCCACGACACCACAGCGGATCGGCGGGTCAGGAAATCGGCATGCCGGATGTCGGGGAGCACTCCCGCCCGCCGCTCAGTGCGGGGGCGGGGCGGTGCCCGTGCAGCGCGGTGCGGCCCCCGGCTCGGTGGTCGCCGTGGAGGCGGCCGCCATCGGCGGCGGGCCCGGCCGGAAGGGCCCGGCGGCGAGCGCGGTAGCGGCGGCGAGCAGCCCGGCGGCCACCACCCCGGGGCGGTGGCGCACCGCCTGCTGCAGTCGGTGGCGGCCGCCGGAGCCGCGGCGGATCGGCGGGAAGTCGGGCACGCTCCGGCGGGGCGGGACGGAGCACGGCGGCGGGGGAGCGAGGTGGGTGGTCACGGTGTCGGCGGCCTCCGGTCGGCTGTCCGCGGACCCGGCCGGGCCCGCGGACAGCAGAATGCGCCGAGCTCGGCACCTCCGGAATTGCCGACCGATTTCCTGTGGAAAACCCCGGCCTGTGGAAAACCCGCCTCACCCGAACGGCGCAATCAATTGCCGCACGCCTGCTCAGTCGCACACCGGGCACAGGCAGGACCCCTGGCACAGGTAGGACTCCTGGCGCAGCCGGAACCCCCGGCGCACGCGCAAAGGCCCGGTGCCGCTCTCCACGGGGGAGTGCGGCACCGGGCCTCCGGTGCGAAGACTCAGCTCGCGGCCGGCGCCGAGGCCGTCGACCCCGAGGACGCGGCAGCCGGTGCGGAGGACGTCGAGCCCGAGGACGAGCCGGTGGACGACGAGGTCGAGGACGACCCCGAGCTCACCGAGCTGCTGGAGGAGGAGCGGCTGTCCGTGCGGTAGAAGCCCGAGCCCTTGAACACGACGCCGACGGCCGAGAAGACCTTGCGGAGCTTCCCCTGGCAGTCGGGGCACGTGGTCAGCGCCTCGTCGGTGAACTTCTGCACCGCCTCCAGGCCGTTGCCGCACTCGGTGCACTGGTACTGGTACGTGGGCACTTGCTTCCTCCTGGCACTCTCGCCTGATGAGTGCTAACGATCGTCAATGATGCGGTATTCCGCTGGAACAGTCCAGCGATGCCGGGTGTGAGATGGGTCCGGGCCGCCGGGCCCGGGCCTCAGCGCCCGGTTCCCGCACCCACGAGCTGCCGCGGCCCGGTGCCGTCGGCGGCCCGGGAGGCCGTGTCGGCCGGGGCCGGCCGGCCCGCCCGGAGACCGTCGTCCGCGGCCTGCGCCCCGGACGCGGAGCGGGCCGGAGCGACCGCGGCGGCGTCCCGCGGAGCGACCAGCAGCCCCCGCAGGGCGAGCAGCGCGACCAGGCCGAGGCCCGCGCCGACGACCGGCACGAGGAATCCGGCGGACGGCCCGCCCGAGTCGATGAGCCGACCCGCGGCGGTGGAGCCGACCGCGAGGCCGAGGCCGATGGCGCCGGTCAGCCAGGTGAAGGCCTCGGTCTTGGCGCCGTCCGGGACGAGCGTCTCGACCAGGGTGTAGCCGGTGATCAGGGTCGGCGCGATGGCCAGGCCGCAGAAGAGTCCGGCGACGGAGAGCGCGGTGAGGTTCGGCATCGCCCAGAGGGTCGAGCAGCCGAGCACCAGCAGGGCGTAGCAGCCGAGCATCCGGCTGCGGGCCGAGCGGCGCCAGGCGACCAGGCCGTAGAGCACGCCGGCGAGCATCGAGCCGCCGGCGAAGATGCCGTACACGGTGCCGCTGGCGCCGGCGCTGCCGACCGACTCGGCGAACGCGGTCACCGAGACCTGCATGGCGCCGAAGACGGTGCCCACCCCGAGGAAGGCGCCGGCCAGCAGCCGGACGCCGGGGGAGGAGAGCGCGGAGGGTCCGCGGCCGCCGGCGGTGCGCGGGTGGCGGGCCGGGGCGGTGCGGCGCTGGGCCGCGAAGGCTAGGCCGCCGGCGACCGTCAGCGCGGCCTCGGCGATCAGCGCGGCGGAGGGGGTGACCGTGGTGGCGACGGCGGTGGCCAGCACCGGGCCGACCACGAAGGTGAACTCGTCGGTGACCGACTCGAAGGCGAACGCGGTGTTCAGCGTGGCCGGGGAGTCCGACAGCCGGGAGACCCAGCGGGCCCGGGCCATGGCGCCGATCTGCGGCACCGAGGCACCCGCGGGGGCGGCGGCTGCGAACAGCGCCCAGGCCGGGGCGTGGCCCAGTGCCAGGCCGATCAGCGCGGCCACCGACACGGCGTGCACGGCGACGCTGGGCAGCAGCACGGCCGCCTGGCCGTGGCGGTCGGCGAGCCGGCCGGTCTGCGGGCCGACCAGGGCCTGGGCGACGGCGGAGACGGCCGCGACCGCGCCGGCGGTGCCGTACGAGCCGTGGGTGTCCAGGACGAGCAGCACGATCCCCAGGCTCAGCATGGCGTAGGGCAGCCGGGCGGCGAAGGCGGGGACCAGGAACGTCCAGGCGCCGGGGGTCCGCAGCAGTTCCGCGTAGCCGACCCGGGCGGGTGCGGACGCGGGTGCGGCATCGGGGCCGGCAGGCGCGGGCGTGCCGGGGGACAGGGTGTCGTCGACCGTTCGGCGGGCCGTCACGGTCGGTCCTTCCTGCTGCCTGGTAGCGCGCCGGGGAACGGGTGGGCCCCGACGGCGCCGAGAGTCGTCCTCTCGCGCGTCGACCGGGGTAGATACCGGGTCCTGCCGGCTGTGGGGTGGTGCGGGTGCCGGCGTCAGGCAGGGTGCTGCGGACCGCGGCCGCCGAGCGGTCGCGCCAACTCTGCATCAGGCAGATGTTGCGGGTTTTCTAGGTGTAGATCTTCCGTATCGATCGATTATATGGCAGCCGGGCCCTGTGGGGCCGCCGATGCAAGGCAGGTCACATCCCGCCCCCGGCGGCCGCCGGTTCAGCGGCCGCGCAGCCAGCCCGCCAGCTTGCCGCCCCGGTCGACGGCGCGGAGCCGGCGTTCGGCGGCCTCGCCGACCTCCTCGGTGGTGACGACGAGGAGCTCGTCGCCGGCCCGCAGGATGGTGGTGCGCTCCGGCACGAAGCTGCTGCCCTCCCGGACGACCAGGGTGACCGCGGCGCCCCTGGGCAGCCGCAGCTCGCCCACCTCGACGCCGGACATCCTCGACTCCGGGGAGAGCGAGACGGACAGCAGGTGGCCGTGCAGCTTCTCCAGCGGCGCGGACTCGATGCCGAGGTCCTGGCCGAGGTCGCCCTCGCCGATCCGCAGTGCGCGGGCGACCGGCGGCAGGGTCGGCCCCTGCAGCAGGGTGAAGACCACGACCAGCACGAAGACGATGTTGAAGACCTCCTGGGCCCGCGGGGCCGCCGCCACCATCGGGATGGTGGCGAGCACGATGGGCACCGCACCGCGCAGGCCGGCCCAGCTGAGCAGCGCCTGCTCCCGCCAGGGCAGCCGGAAGGGCGTCAGGGAGAGCAGCACCGAGGCGGGCCTGGCCAGGAAGACCAGCACGGCGCCGCAGACCAGCGCAGGGACGATCGCCGAGCCCATCTCGCTGGGCGTGACCAGCAGGCCGAGGACGACGAACATGCCGATCTGGCCGATCCAGGCGAGGCCGTCGGCGAAGCCGCGGACGGCCGGCCCGTGCGGCAGCTTGGAGTTCCCGAGGATCACCGCCGCGGTGTAGACGGCGAGGAACCCGGAGCCGTGCAGCAGCGAGCCGCCCGCGTAGGCCAGCACCGTCAGGGCCATCACCGCGATCGGGTAGAGGCCGGAGGACGGCAGGGCGACGTGCTTGACCGCCCAGGCGCCGATCCGGCCGACGGCGAAGCCGACCGCGGCGCCCACGGCGAGCTCGCCGAGGATGGTGCCGACCATCACGTACCAGGGGTCGAGCGGTCCGGTGGCGGCGAAGGCGACGACCAGGATGACCACCGGGGCGTCGTTGCAGCCGGACTCGGCCTCCAGCAGGCCGGTGAGCCGGCGCGGCAGCGGCACGGTGCGCAGCACGGAGAAGACCGCGGCGGCGTCGGTGGAGGAGACGATCGCGCCGAGCAGCAGCGCGGTGCGCCAGTCCAGGCCGACCAGCCAGTGCGCGCCGGCGGCGGTGACGAAGACGCTGACCGCGACGCCGAAGGTGGCCAGCACGCCGGCGGCGGGCATGACCGGCCGGATCGCCCGCCAGCTGGTCTTCAGCCCGCCCTCGGCGAGGATCACCACCAGGGCCGCGTAGCCGAGGACCTGGGCGAGGGCGACGTTGTCGAAGGCGATGCCGAGGCCGTTGTGGCCGAGGGCGATGCCGATGCCGAGGTAGACGAGGAGGCTGGGCAGCCCGGAGCGGGTGGAGATGCGCACGGCGACCACCGCGACCAGGAGGATCACGGAGAACTCGAGCAGGAACGCGTTCAGGTGGTCGACGGTCACGCAGGGGCACCTCTGCGGCAGGAGGGGCTGATGAGTCGTTACTCAGTCTAACATTTTACTTGATCTTTGATCGAGGCCCCTCGGCCTTCCCTTCCGGTCATCCCTCCGGGGTATCGTCCCCTCTGATCCAACCGTGGGCGTCCCCGGTGCACGTCCGCCACCTGAGCCGACCTAATGTGGTGAGCTGTCACCGCCGCCACGTCCCCCAGTCAAGGACCCAGATGCCCCGCTCGAAGAAGTTCCGGCGCGCCCGTCTGATCGTGATCGTGCTGGTCGTGCTGCTGATCGCCGGGCTGGGCGGGAGCGGTTACTGGGCGGTCCACACCGTGCGTGCCTCCTTCCCCGAGCTGACCGGCACCGTCCGGGTCGCCGGCCTCGCCGCCCCGGTCGACGTGAAGCGCGACGACAAGGGCGTGCCCCAGCTCTACGCCGACACCTCCGAGGACCTCTTCCGCGCCCAGGGCTACGTCCAGGCGCAGGACCGCTTCTGGGAGATGGACGTCCGCCGGCACATCACCGCCGGGCGGCTGTCCGAGATGTTCGGCTCCGGCCAGGTCGAGACCGACGCCTTCCTGCGGACCATGGGCTGGCGCCGGGTCGCGCAGCAGGAGTACGACACCGTGCTCTCCGCCGAGACCAAGAAGTACCTGCAGGCCTACGCGGACGGCGTGAACGCCTGGCTCTCCGAGCACCCCGGCGGGGCCGACGCCTCCCTCGAGTACGCCCTGCTCGGCGCCGTGAACGGCGACTACAAGCCGGAGGAGTGGACCCCGGTCGACTCGGTGGCCTGGCTCAAGGCCATGGCCTGGAACCTCTCCGGCAACCGCCAGGAGGAGATCGACCGCGCGCTGCTGGCGCAGAACTTCGAGCAGAGCGAGATCGACCAGCTGTACCCGGCGTACCCGTACGACCGGAACGGCACCATCGTCAAGACCGGCAAGCTCGCCGCAGACGGCACCTACAGGCCCGCCGACGGCGGCGCCGCGCCCGGCACCGCCGCCGCGACGGCCGGCACCGGCACCGGCACCACGCAGGGCCGCGCCGCCACCCAGGCCGTCCTCAAGGACCTCTCCGACAAGATGGCCGCCGTGCCGCAGCTGCTCGGCCCGCAGGGCCAGGGCATCGGCTCCAACTCCTGGGTCGTCTCCGGCAGCCACACCACCACCGGCAAGCCGCTGCTCGCCAACGACCCGCACCTCGGCCCCGGCATGCCGTCCGTCTGGTACCAGATGGGCCTGCACTGCCGCACCGTCGGCCCCAAGTGCGGCTTCGACGTCGCCGGCTTCACCTTCGCCGGCACCCCCGGCGTGGTCATCGGCCACAACAAGAAGGTCTCCTGGGGCTTCACCAACCTCGGCGCCGACGTGACCGACCTCTACCTGGAGAAGGTCACCGGCCCCGACACCTACCTGCGCGACGGCCAGGAGGTGAAGTTCCAGACCCGCAAGGAGACCATCAAGGTCGCCGGCGGCGAGGACCGCACCATCACCGTCCGCACCACCGTCAACGGCCCGCTGATCTCCGACCAGTCCTCGGAGCAGCAGAACGTCGGCACCTACGCCCCGGCCGGCAACGCCGCCCCGGACCGCGCCAGCGGCTACGGCGTCGCCCTGCAGTGGACGGCCCTCACCCCCGGCCGGACGATGGACGCCGTCTTCGAGCTCGACGCCGCCGCCGACTGGAAGGGCTTCCAGAAGGCCGCCGCCGACTTCGCCGTCCCGGCCCAGAACCTGATCTACGCCGACACCGAGAACAACATCGGCTACCAGACCCCGGGCACCGTCCCCGTCCGCGGCAAGGGCGACGGCCGCTACCCCGCCCCGGGCTGGGACTCGGCCTACGACTGGAAGAAGGACCCGGTCCCCTTCAAGTCGCTGCCCTACAGCTACAACCCGGCCTCCGGCTACATCGTCACCGCCAACCAGGCCGTGGTCGACAAGGGCTACCCGTTCTCCATCACCACCGACTGGGAGTACGGCACCCGCGCCAAGGAGATCACCGACCAGATCGAGGGCCGGCTGAAGAACGGCGGCAAGATCTCGCCGGACGACATGCAGGCCATGCAGCTCGACAACACCAGCGTGATGGCCAAGACCCTCGTCCCGCTGCTGCTCAAGGTGAAGATCTCCGACCCCTACGTCCGCGAGGCCCAGGACCTGCTGAAGGACTGGAACTACCACCAGGACGCCGACTCCGCGGCCGCCGCCTACTACAACGGCGTCTGGCGGGCGCTGCTCACCCTCGCCTTCGGGCAGAAGCTGCCGGCCTCGCTGCGCGCCGAGGGCGACTGCCTGCTGGTCCGTCAGAAGTCCAACTCGACGCTGCCCGACGACGCGGTCAACGGCGAGGTGAAGCCCGTCACCGAGTGCGGCACCCGCAAGCCCGACCAGGCCCAGCCGGACGGCGGCGACCGCTGGACGGAGGTCGTCCGCACCCAGCTGGCGCAGCCCGACAGCACCTGGTGGAACTACATCGACTCCGACCACCTGCCGCAGCACGGCCTGAACAACCTGCTCGCCCAGGCGATGATGAACGCCCGCCAGGACCTCACCGCCTACCTGGGCAAGTCCATCTCCACCTGGAGCTGGGGCCGGCTGCACACCCTGACGCTCAAGGAGACGACGCTCGGCAGCGACGACTCCTCGATCGCCTCGGGCTTCGTGCACCGGCTGCTCAACCGCGGCCCGTACCGGCTCTCCGGCGGCAGCGCCGCGGTGAACGCCGCCGGCTGGAACGCCGCCGCCGGCTACCAGGTGGACTGGATCCCCTCGATGCGGATGGTCGTCGACCTCTCCGACTTCGACGCCTCCCGCTGGATCAACGTCGGCGGCGCCTCCGGCCACGCCTTCCACAGCAACTACAACGACCAGACCGAGCTGTGGGCCAAGGGCGAACTGCTGCCCTGGGCGTACTCGCCGGACGCCGTCACCAAGGCGACCGCGCACACCATGACGCTCACCAGCGGCTGATCCGCCGCGGGGGCGCCGCCGCGGCACTAGCCGGCGGCGCCCCCGCGGAAGCGGTGCACCCCCGAGGGCGTCACCACCGCGTCCACCGGCAGGTCGTGGGGCTCGCCGGGCACCTCGGGCAGCAGCTCCTCCTCGTACAGCAGGGTTGCCAGCAGCGGCTCGGCACCGGCCGCGGCCAGCCGGGCCAGCACCCGGTCGTAGCTGCCCCCGCCGCGGCCCAGCCGCACCCCGCGGCGGTCCACCGCCAGACCCGGCAGCAGCACCAGCCGCGCCCCGCAGACCGCCTCCGGCCCCAGCCGCGGCCCGGTCGGCTCCAGCAGGCCCCGGGAGGCCGGGGCGAGCGCCTCCCGCCCCTCGTACGGCGCCCAGTCCAGGTCGTTGTCGGCCAGCAGCACCGGCAGCAGCACCCGCACCCCGCGGGCCGCCAGCGCGTCCAGCAGCGGACCGGTGCCCGGCTCGCCGCCGACCGACACGTACGCCGCCACCGTCCAGCCCGGTTCGGTCAGCGCGGCGGCTTGCACGGCCAGCTCCCCGGCCGCCGATGCCCGCCGAGCGGGTGACAGTGCGCGGCGTCCCGCCAGCAGGCGTGACCTCAGCGCGGCCTTGTCGTTGTGCAATGGATTGGCAGTCATGGGTCCCCACAGCTCGGCACCGATCGGTGCCCCGAGCCTGACATGCGGAAGGCGCCACATGTCCACCCCGCTCCTGGTCCAGGCACTCGCCGCGCTGAGCGCCCCCGCGCTGGCCGGCGCCGGGCTGCTCGGCGCGCGGCTGCGCCGGGCCGCGGCCACCGCGGCCGAGCGCGAGGCGGCCCTGCAGGGCACCGTCGCCGAGCTGCGCCAGGAGCGCGACGAACTGCAGCGCACGGCCTCCTGCGACCCGCTCACCGGGGTGTGGAACTACCGGCACCTGCAGATCACCCTGGACAAGGAGATCGAGCGTGCCCGCCGCGCCGCGGCCGGCGACGAGAAGCGCCCGCTCGCCCTGCTGATGCTGGAGATCACCGGCTTCGACGCGGTCGTCGCCGAGCACGGCCGCAGCCGGGCCGGCGCCGTGCTGCGCGACCTCGCCCAGCGCCTCGCCGTCGAGATCCGCCGCTCCGACACCCTCGGCCGCTACGGCGGCGAGGAGTTCCTCGTCCTGCTGCCCGACACCGGCGCCGAGGGCGCCGCCCAGGTCGCCGAGCGGCTCGTCTGGACCGTCCGCCGGCACCGGCTGCTGGACTGGTCCGGCAGCGGCGCCGAGCCCCGCCCCGCCGACACCCCGGCCGGCCCCGCCGGGGCCCCCGCCACCGCCCGCGGCAACGGCCTCACCGCCGCCGTCGGCATCGCCGTCCTGCCGCGCGACGGGTCCCACGCCGCCCTGCTGCTGAGGGCCGCCGACCGGGCCCTCGCCGAGGCCCGCCGGGCGGGCGGCGACTGCTGGCGCGGAGCCCCGGTGGAGACCGTCCCCGCGGCGGCACCCGAGCCCGCACCTGCGGTGCGCTGCCGGCGGAGGTCCGACGGGCCGACGGAGGCGGCGGGAAAGCCGGGTAGTCTGTCCGCCTGTACCGGCACCGAGGCCACCCTCACCTCCGTCGGCCACGCCCGCACCGCTGCCACCACGGCCGCTGCTCGGGACGGGGTTTAACACCCCACTCACCTCGCTCTCACAGGGCGCTGAAACGCCTCAGTAAGGTCGACGCATGACGAAGACGCACGCCCGCACCCCCGTCACCAAGGCCGTCGTGCCCGCTGCCGGCCTGGGGACCCGCTTCCTCCCGGCGACCAAGGCGACGCCCAAGGAGATGCTGCCGGTGGTCGACAAGCCGGCCATCCAGTACGTCGTCGAGGAGGCCGCCGCCGCCGGCCTGTCCGACATACTGATGGTGACCGGCCGCAACAAGCGCGCGCTGGAGGACCACTTCGACCGGGCCTACGAGCTGGAGGAGCTGCTCACCCGCAAGGGCGACCACGACCGGCTGCGCCGCGTCCAGGAGTCCGTGCAGCTCGCCAACATGCACTACGTCCGGCAGGGCGACCCCAAGGGCCTCGGCCACGCCGTCCTCGTCGCCGAGCAGCACGTCGCCGGCCAGCCCTTCGCCGTCCTCCTCGGCGACGACCTGATCGACCCGCGCGACCCGCTGCTCTCCCGCATGATCGAGGTCCAGCAGGAGCTCGGCGGCTCGGTCGTCGCCCTCATGGAGGTCGACCCCTCGCAGATCCACCTCTACGGCTGTGCCGCCGTCAAGCCGAACGGCCTCGGCGACGACGTCTTCCGGATCACCGACCTGGTCGAGAAGCCCGACACCGAGGACGCCCCGTCCAACTACGCGGTGATCGGCCGTTACATCCTCGACCCGGCCGTCTTCGAGGTGCTCAGCAAGACCCCGCCCGGCCGCGGCGGCGAGATCCAGCTGACCGACGCGCTGCGCGAGCTCGCCGCCCGCGACGAGACCGGCGGCGGCCCCGTCCACGGCGTGCTGTTCAAGGGCCGCCGCTACGACACCGGCGACCGCGCCGACTACCTTCGCGCTATCGTCCGACTGGCGTGCGAGCGCGAGGACCTCGGCCCCGAGTTCCGGGACTGGCTCCGGCAGTTCGTCGCCACCGAGATGCACAGCTGACCCATCACGAAGGCGAGTGAGGCGATGACCGCGGGCCCCGCGCACGGCAGCAACGACCCCTGCTGCGAGGGCGCCGGGGCCCCGGCCGCCCCCCGGACGTGGACCGTCGACGAGCACCTCGCCGACGTCCTCGCCGCCGCCGCCCCGCTGCCCGCGGTCGAGGTCGACCTGCTGGACGCCCTCGGCCGCCGGCTCACCGCCGACGTCACCGCCGCGGTCGACCTGCCGCCCTTCGACAACAGCTCGATGGACGGCTACGCGCTGCGGGCCGCGGACACCGCGCCGGTCGCCCTCGCCGTGGTCGGCGACATCGCGGCCGGCGCCGCCGAACTCCCCGAGGTCGGCCCGGGGCAGGCCGCCCGGATCATGACCGGGGCACCGGTGCCGCCCGGCGCCGACGCCGTCGCCCCGGTCGAGTGGACCGACGGCGGCAGCGGCACCGGCGAGGCCGCCGACGCGATGACCGCCGCCGTCGCCGGCGAGACCGTCCAGGTGCTCCGCCCGGTCGCGGCCGGCGCCCACATCCGCCGCCGCGGCAGCGACATCACCGCCGGCACCACGGTGCTCACCGCCGGCACCCTGCTCGGCCCCGCCCAGCTGGGCCTGCTCGCCGCGATCGGCCGCGCCACCGTCGCCGTCCACCGCCGCCCGCGGGTCGCGGTGCTCTCCACCGGCAGCGAACTCGTCCAGCCCGGCGAGCCGATCGGCCCCGGCCGGATCAGCGACTCCAACAGCTTCGCCCTCGCCGCCGCCGCCCGCGCCGCCGGCGCCGAGGCCGTGCGGATCGGCGGCGTGCCGGACGACCCGGCCGTGCTCCGCCGGGTACTGCAGGAGCAGCTCGCCGACGCCGACCTGATCGTCACCAGCGGCGGCGTCAGCGTCGGCGCCTACGACGTGGTCAAGGAGGCCCTCCAGCCGCTGCCGGGCGGCGAGGACCTCGGCGGCGTCGACTTCCGGCGGCTGCGGATGCAGCCCGGCAAGCCGCAGGGCTTCGGCCGGCTCGGCAAGGACGGCGTGCCGCTGCTCGCCCTGCCCGGCAACCCGGTCAGCGCGTACATCTCCTTCGAGCTGTTCGTCCGGCCGCTGATCCGCACCATGCTCGGCGCCCCCGAGGTGCACCGGCCGGTCGTCTCCGCGGTCTGCACCGCGGACCTCTCCTCGCCCGCGGGCCGCCGCCAGTTCCTGCGCGGCCGGTACGGCACCGACGGCACCGTCACCCCGGTCGGCGGCGCCTCCTCGCACCTGGTCGGCGCGCTCGCGCACGCCGACTGCCTGATCGCCGTCCCCGAGGACACCACCGCGCTGCCGGCCGGCAGCCGCGTCGACGTGGTCCTTCTCACGGACTGACGCCACCGGGGTTGTACGGTAGCGCGGTATTCGACCCGCGCCACTGGAGCCCCCGTGACCGAGACACCCCCCGGCGACCGCCTCACGCACGTCGACGACACCGGCGCCGCCCGCATGGTGGACGTCTCCGAGAAGGCCACCACCGTCCGCACCGCGGTCGCCGCCGGGCGGGTCGCCGTCGCCCCGCGGGTGGTCGAACTGCTCCGCGGCGAGGGCGTCCCCAAGGGCGACGCCCTCGCCGTCGCCCGGATCGCCGGGATCATGGGCGCCAAGCGGACCCCGGACCTGATCCCGCTCTGCCACCCGATCGCCATCTCCGGCGTCACCGTCGACCTGGCGGTCACCGACGACGCGGTCGAGATCACCGCCACCGTGCGGACGGCCGACCGCACCGGCGTCGAGATGGAGGCGCTCACCGCCGTCGCCGTCGCCGGACTGACCGTCGTCGACATGGTGAAGGCGGTCGACAAGGCCGCCGCGATCACCGACGTCCGGGTGCTCACCAAGACCGGCGGCAAGAGCGGCGACTGGGCCCGCGAGGACGCCCGGTGACCGCCGACGGCCGTCCGGCCGCCGGCCGCCCCGTGCGCGCGCTCGCCGTCACCGTCTCCAACCGCGCCTCGGCCGGCGTGTACGAGGACAAGGGGGGCCCGCTGCTCGTCGAGGGCCTCGGCCGGATGGGCTTCGCCGCGGACGGCCCGCGGGTCGTGCCGGACGGAGACCCGGTCGAGGCGGTGCTCCGCGAGGCCGTCGAGGCCGGCTACGACGTCGTCCTCACCACCGGCGGCACCGGCATCTCGCCGATGGACCTCACCCCCGAGATGACCGCCCGGGTGATCGACCGGCAGATCCCCGGCATCGCCGAGGCGATCCGCGCGCACGGCCGCGACAAGGTGCCCACCGCGGTGCTCTCCCGCGGCCTCGCCGGCCTCGCCGGACGCACCCTGATCGTCAACCTGCCCGGCTCCACCGGCGGCGTGAAGGACGGCCTGGCCGTCCTCGAACCGCTGCTCGCCCACGCCGTCGACCAGCTCCGCGGCGGCGACCACCCGCGGCCGGACAGCACCGTCCGGAGCACGAGCTGAGCGCCGGCTGGCCGGTCGAGCTGACCGAGGGCGACGTGACGCTGCGCCCGATCCGGGCCCGTGACCAGCGCGCCTGGCAGGAGGTCAGCCGCCGCAACCGGGACTGGCTGCGGCGCTGGGAGGCCACCGTGCCCCCGCCGCCGGCCGGCCGCGGCGGGATCGCCCGGCCGAGCTACCGGCAGATGGTCCGCTACCTGCGCGGCGAGGCGGCGGCCGGCCGGATGCTGCCCTTCGTGGTGCTGCACCGGGGCCGGCTGGTCGGCCAGCTCACCGTCGGCGGCATCACCTGGGGGTCGATGTGCTCCGCCAACGTCGGCTACTGGATCGACGAGGAAGTGGCGGGCCACGGCATCATGCCGACCGCCGTCGCGCTCTCGGTCGACCACTGTTTCCGCACGCTCGGACTGCACCGGATCGAGGTGTGCATCCGACCGGAGAACCGGCCGAGCCGGCGGGTGGTCGAGAAACTCGGCTTCCGCGAGGAGGGAATGCGTCCGCGGTATCTGCACATCGACGGCGACTGGCGCGACCACCTGGTCTACGCGCTGACCGTCGAGGAGGTGCCGGAGGGCATGCTGGCGCGCTGGCGTGCCGTCAGGAGCGGTCGCTCCTGAATGAATTGAATATTTGTTCGAAATAGATATCGATCCGGCATCGGGCCCCGGGTCGAGTGGTGGCAAACACCGGCAAAATAGTCGGAGAATCAGCTTGATCACACGACACGCCGCGCCAAATTGCTGCCAGGCCTCACCGCGCCCCCGTACCGTGTGAATCGTGAGCAGTAGCGGCCTTATCTACGCGGTCATCGTGGGAGCCTGGGCCGCCTATCTGGTGCCGATGTGGCTCCGCAGGCAGGACGAGCTCAACGAGTCGCGTCCGACGGAACGCTTCAGTACCGCGATCCGCCTGCTGGCCGGCCGGTCGGCGCTGGAGCGGCGCGCTTCGAAGTCCTTCACCGACGAGTCCGACGGCGGCGAACCCGCCCCGACCGAGGACGGCGCCCCCGGCGACGCCCCGGCCTCCGGCGTGCCCGCGGCCGCCGACGGCGCCCAGGCCGATCCGGAGCCCCCGGCCGCCGGGCCGGCGGACGCCCCGGACGCCCCCGGGAGCGCCGAGGCCCCCGGGAGCGCCGAGGCCCCCGAGGTCCCCGAGATCCGGGCCCCGGGCGCCGAGCCGTCCGCGGACCGGCCGGTGCACCGCCCGACCGCCCAGCGCCGGGCCCGGCTGCTCGCCCGCCGGCGCCGCATGGTCACCCTGCTCTTCGTCGCCTTCGCCCTGGGCGCGGTGGTCGCGGCCGTCGCCGGCTTCGCCTTCATCTGGGTGCCCGCCCTGCCCGCCGTCCTGCTGACCTTCTACATCGGCCACCTGCGCCGACTGGAGCGCCAGCGGTACGAGGTCAAGCTCGACCGCACCCGGGCCGCCCAGGCCGCCGAGCGGCTGCGGGCCCGCGAGCGGGCGCGCGAGCAGGAGCGGGCCGCGGCGGACGAGCCGGCCGCCGAACCGGAGGAGGACGTGCGCGCCGCGGACGGGCCGGCCCGGCCGCACCTGCGGCTGGCCGCCGACCTGCCGGCGCACGGCCCGTCCGACACGGCCTCGACCGCGACGGCGCTCGCCGAGGCCACCGACCACGAGGAGTGGGTCGACGGGATGCGCGAGCGGGGGCCGGCCGGCGCCGACTCCTGGGAGCCGGTGCCCGTCCCGCTGCCGACCTACGTCACCGCGCCGGTCGCCCCGCGGGTCACCCGCGGCCTCGACCTCGCGGCCCCCGGCGTCCGCGACTCCGGCCGCCCGGCCGAGTCCCGCCGCACCCCGCTGTTCGACCAGTACGCGGAGAGCGCGGCGCCGCCCGAGGCGGACTGCCCGCCCAGGGCCCGAGCGGCCAACGAGTGACCTCCGGCGCCCCGCCCTCCGCCTCCCGCGGACGGCGGGGCGCCGCACGTCGGGGGCGGTTCGGGACCCGCAGAGGCAATGGTCACGAGGTGGTCCGCAGAGGTGATAGAGTTCTTTCTCGTTGGGGCTGTGGCGCAGTCCGGTAGCGCACCTCGTTCGCATCGAGGGGGTCAGGGGTTCGAATCCCCTCAGCTCCACCAACGAAATCCCGTCCGGTCGACGACCGGACGGGGTTTCTGTTTTCTGCGGTCGGGCCCGAACTGAGCGGGGGTCAGCCGAGGCCGGCCTCGGCCGCGGCGGCGAGGGCGAAGCCGTGGTCCTGGGCGGGAGCGCCGCCGCCGATGCCGAGGGCGCCGACGAGCCGTCCGTCGCGGTGCAGCGGGATGCCGCCGGCGAGGAAGAGCAACGGGCGGTCCAGGGCGGTCGGCAGGGTGTGGAAGACGCCGCCCGGCTGCACCGCCTCGATGAGGTCGGCGGTGGGGGCGTCCAGCTGGAGGGCCGTGTAGGCCTTGCGGGTGCTGGTCTCGCCGGCGATCAGCACGGCCCGGTCGTCGCGGCGGAAGGCCAGCAGGTGGCCGCCGGCGTCCAGCACGGTGGCGGAGATCCGGACGCCCTCGGCCCCGGCGGCCCGGTGGGCGGCGGTGATCAGGCGGTCGGCGTCGGCGGTGGTCAGCGGGTTCATCGGGTGCTCCGGTTCGGTTCGGTGGCGCGGGTGGATCGTGCGCCGGGTGCGGGCGAGGAGGGGCGGACGGTCGGTCAGTGGTGGACCGGCACCCGCGGGTCGGCGGGTGCGGCCACGGCGGCCGGGGCCGCTTTCGGGGCCGCGGCGGACCGGCGGTCCAGCGCGGTGGAGAGGACGGCGAGGCCGAGGGCGGCCGCGGCCATCAGCGCACCGACCCAGTTGGGGGCGGTGGCGCCGAAGCCGGCCGAGAGGACGGCGCCGCCGAGCCAGGCGGCGAGCGCGTTGCCGAGGTTGAAGGCGCCGATGTTGACGGCGGAGGCGAGGGTCGGGGCGTCGGCCGTCCGGTCCAGGACGCGCTTCTGCAGCGGCGGGACGGTGGCGAAGCCGAGCGCGCCGATCAGCGGCACGGTCAGGGCGGCCAGCACCTTGTCGTGCGCGGTGAAGGCGAACAGTGCGAGCACGACGGCGAGTGCGCCGAGGGCGGTCGTCAGCATCGGCATCAGCCGGCGGTCCGCGTACCGGCCGCCGATCAGGTTGCCGGCGACCATGCCGAGCCCGAACAGGACCAGCAGCCAGGTGACGGAGGACTCCGCGTAGCCGGCGGCGCCGGTCATCATCGGCGCGATGTAGGTGATCGCGGCGAAGACCCCGCCGAAGCCCAGCACGGTCATCAGCATCGCCAGCACGACCTGGACGTTGCGGAAGGCGGCCAGCTCGCGGCGGATCCCCGGCCGGTGCGCGCCGTCCGTGCCGGGCCGCGGGTCGGCCGGGACGAGGGCGGCGATGCCGGCCAGTCCGGCCACCCCGAGCGCGGCGACCAGGGCGAAGGTGGCCCGCCAGCCGACCTGCTGGCCGACCAGGGTGCCGAGCGGGACGCCGACCACGTTGGCGACGGTCAGGCCGGTGAACATCATCGCGATCGCCCCGGCCCGGCGCGCCGGGGCCACCAGGCCCGCCGCGACGATCGACCCGATGCCGAAGAAGGCGCCGTGGGCGAGCGAGGCGGTGATCCGGCCGGCGAGCACCAGGCCGAAGGCGGGGGCGAGGGCGGTGAGCAGGTTGCCGGCGACGAACAGCCCCATCAGCAGCATGAGCATCCGCTTGCGGCTGATCCGGGTGCCGAGGACGGCGAGCAGCGGGGCGCCGACCACCACGCCGAGGGCGTAGCCGGTGGTGAGGAGCCCGGCGGTGGGGACGGAGACGCCGAAGTCCTGGGCCACCTGCGGCAGCAGCCCCATGACCACGAATTCTGTGGTGCCGATGCCGAAGGCGCCGATGGCGAGCGCCAGGAGTGCGAGAGGCATGGGTGGCCCTCCGAATGGTTGCGTTCAGGTCTTACGGGCTTCGACATTAATTGCAGACGCCGATAGTTGCAAGCGCGGGCTTTTTCGGAGTTGGACTACCCTGGAACGGACACCGCAGCGAAGGGAGCAGTGGTCCCCCATGACGCGACCCGAACCGGGCCTGGCCCACGGCTGGTGCGCCCTCTCGGCCCTGCACGGCCGGATCGAGACGCACATCGAGCGCGCCCTGCAGGCGGAGCACGCACTGAGCGTGCGCGAGTTCTCCGTCCTGGACGTGCTCAGCGAGCAGCACGACGGCGAGGGCGGCCACTTCCGGATGGCCCAGCTCGCGGACGCCGTCGTGCTCAGCCAGAGCGCCACCACCCGGCTGGTCACCCGCCTGGAGGACCGCGGCCTGCTCGCCCGCTACCTCTGCCCGACCGACCGCCGGGGCATCTACACCGACGTCACCGAGGCCGGGCTCGCCCTGCTGGAGCAGGCCAGGCCCACCAACGACCACGCGCTGCGCGAGGCCCTGGACGCGGCCGGGCGCCGCCCCGAGCTCGCGCCGCTGGTCGCCGCCGTCCGCGGCCTGGAGCAGGCCCAGGCGGCAGCGCAGGCCGTGCAGCCGGCGCAGGAGGACGGGGCCGCGGCACCCGCCCCGGTCGCGGTCGGCTGACCGGGCGGACGGCCCGGAACGGCGCAGGGCCCGGCCGCGGCGACGGGGTGTCGCCGGGGCCGGGCCCTGCGCGGTGCTGCCGACCGGGAGGGTCAGCTGCGGTACTGCGGGTGCTGCGGCGCGGGCGCCTGCGGAGGCACCGGGGCCGGCCCGGCGGGCCGGCGCCCGCGCGGGTGGCGGGTGAGGGTGTAGCCCCACACGCCGGCCAGGGCGGCCAGGGCGCCGCCCGCGACCGTCCAGTACCAGCGGGTGTTCCAGCCGGAGAACAGGCCGCTGTACCAGTGCGACTCCGGCTCGGCCGGCGCCGCCACCTCGACCGTGCCCGGCGCCGCCGGGGCGGAGGCCGAGGGCTTGGCGCTCGGGGTGGCCGCGGTCGCGTCGGGCGCCGCGGTGGAGCCCGCGTTGACCGGCGGCACCAGCGGGGCCTTCAGCTCGCCGCCCTCCGGCTGGGCGTCGTCCGCCCCGCCCCTGGCGGAGACCTGCAGCTTCACCTGGGCCGCGAGGCCGAGGTCCTGCTGCGGCACGTCCGCCACGGAGAGCCGGACGTAGTAGGTGCCCGGCAGCGGGTCGCCCGACCACGGCTCGGCCCAGGAGCGGATCTGCCGCAGCGCGCAGCTCATCGACACCGAGGCGGTGCCGGTGTCCGCGGTGGCGTTCTGCGGACCGGCGGTGCAGGACTGCCGGCGGCGCAGGCCGTCGAACAGCTCCACCGACCAGGTCTGCGCGCCGTGCCGGTCACCGGACGGCGGCAGCGCCACCGTGACGTGCACGGTGTCGGTCTGGCCCTCGGAGGCGGCGAACGCCCAGTACAGGTAGTCGCCGGTGGAGGCGGACACCGCGGCCGTCCGCCCGGCGGGCAGCGGCGTCGCGGTCAGGAAGGTCGTCCCCGCGGTCGTCACCGGGGCGGTGTCGGCCGAGCCGGACGGCGCCGGCGACGGGGAGGCCGCGGCGGCGGACGGCGCGGCCGCCAGCAGGGCGCCGAGCCCGATCGGCAGCACGGCCGCGGCGCGGGCGGCCCGCGAACGCATCGTCAGGGAACGCATCATCGGTGCACGCATCGTCAGTTCTCCCGCCAGACAGCGATCCGCCAGCGTGCGACCCAGCCGAAGAGCAGGCCGGCCAGCAGGCCCGCGAGGGTCAGCACCAGCAGCAGGATCCAGCCGCGGCCGAGACCCATGGCCGGGCCGTCCGGCGACGGCGAGGCCTTGGCGACGTCCACCGTCAGCTCGACCGGCAGACCGGGCTCGGCCTGCACGCCGGCCCGGGCGGCGAAGGAGTTGCTGACGACCAGGCAGACGACGCCGTCGGTGGCCGCACCCTTGCCGGACGGCGAGGGCGTGGCGTCCTCGTCCGCCGCCGGGGCGGACCAGCGCAGACCGGTGGAGGCGACGTCGGTGCGGCCGCTGCCCGCGTCCGTGCCGCGCACCAGCTCCTGGCCGCGAACGTCGGTGGCCAGCAGCAGCACGCCGTAGTCACGGGCGACCGCCCGGTCCGGGGTGACGCTGACCGAGGCGCGCAGCTCCTCGCCCGCCTTCACCGGCACCCGGTAGACGCGGTGCTCGGAGAACTTCTCGCGGTCGCTGTACACGCCGGGCCGCAGCACCGGCGCGTTCGGGCAGGCGTCGGCGCCGGCCACCTTGGCGGGCGTCACCCGGTAGGTCTCGCCGGCCCGGTTGACCAACTGCTTGACCTTGTCGGTCAGCTGTTCCTTCGTCCGCACGTCGGTGTAGGTGCCGCCGGTGGCGTTGGCGATGCACAGCAGCTGCTGACGGGTCTTGTCGTCGTGGGCGAGGCCCAGCGTGTCGACCACCAGGTTGATGCCCTGCGAGGCCAGTTCGCGGGCCACCTCGCACGGGTCCGGCGGGGCGCAGGAGTCCTCGCCGTCGGTGATCAGCACCACCCGGCGGGTGGTCGGGCCGTTGCCGAGGTCCTGGGCCGCGCCGCGCAGCGCCAGGCCGATCGGCGTCCAGCCGGTCGGACGCAGGGTGGCGACGGCCGTCTTGGCCTCCACCTTGTTCGTCTTCCCGACCGGGTAGAGCTGCTTGGTGTCCTTGCAGCCCTCCGCCTTGTCGTTGCCCGGGTAGGTGGCGCCCAGCGTGCGGATGCCGAACTCGGTCTCCGCGGGCAGGGCGTCGATCACCTCGCCGATGGACTGCTGGGCGACCGAGATCCGGCTCCGGCCCTCGATGTCGGTGGCCCGCATGGAGCCGCTGACGTCGAGGACGAGGTCGACCTTGGGTGCCTCGGTGGTGGCGGCCGTGGTGCCGCCGGGTTCGTCGGCGTACGCCGGGAGGGTGCCGAGCAGCATGCCGGCGGATATCGCCAGTGCTGACAGCAGCCCCGCCGCGCGGGTCGCCGTTCGTCGTCGGGTAGTCGTCACGCGCGCATCCTATGGATCATCAATTCGGTTCTCCCAATGTGCAGGGCCTGTGCGAACCAAGCGGATTGTGCGGATCGGAGCACCGCGGCCCACCGGGTCGGAGCACCGTCTAGGCTTCCGCGGAGGGAGGGGGCGCATGCGGCTCGACGGGGTTGGACGGCGGTACGGCAGGCGCGGGCCGTGGATCCTGCGCGGAGTGGCGCTCGCGGTGGAGGCGGGCGCGCTGGTGCGGATCGGCGGTCCGAACGGCAGCGGCAAGTCCACCCTGCTGCGGATCGCGGCCGGGGTGGAGCGCCCCACGGAGGGCACCGCAGAGCTGCCCGCCCGACGGGCCTACGTGCCCGAACGCTTCCCGCCCGCACTGCCCTTCGACGCCCGCGGCTACCTGCGGCACCTCGGCCGCGTCCGCGGGCTGGACGCGGCGGAGGCCGACCGCAGGGCCGAGCACTGGCTGGACGCCTTCGGCATCGCGGACCGGGCCGGCACCCCGCTCGCCGAACTCTCCAAGGGCACCTGCCAGAAGGTCGCCGTCGCCCAGGCCCTGCTCGCCGACGCCGACCTGCTGGTGCTCGACGAGGCCTGGACGGGACTCGACCCCGCCGCCCGCGCCCGACTCGACGAGGCGGCCGCCGACCGGGCCGCCCGCGGCGGACGGGTGCTCTTCGTGGACCACGACCCGGCCCGGCTCGCCGGGCTCACCACCGCCGCGTACGAGCTCGACGACGGCGCCCTGCGGCCCGCCGGCACCGGGCCGGCCGGTGGTGCGACCGTGCTGATCGAGGTGGAGACGGCCGGTCCGGGCCCGCTGCCCGAGCGGCTGCCCGGCGCACCCCGCCGCACCGGCCTGCCCGGCGGGGCCGTCCGGCTGGAGGTGGCCGGGGCGCACTCGGACGCCCTGCTGCGTGCCCTGCTCGCGGGCGGCCGCGGCGTGCACGTGCGCAGTCTGGCGGCCGTCCCCGGGCCGGCCGCCGACGGGCACGCCCACGACGCGCGGGGCGATGCCGGACGGGACGCCGAGGACGCGCAGGCCGTTCCGGAGGAGGCCCGGTGACCGCCCTGATCCGCTATCAGCTGGAGCTGCTGCTGCGCTCCCACCGCCTGATGCCGCCCGCGCTCTGCTACGGGGTGCTGATGGTGCTCGGGCTGTCCGGCGGGGACGACCCGCTCGGCGGCCACGCCTGGAGCGCCGGTCTGCTGCTGCCGGTCACCGCCTGGCTGGTGCGCTGCGCGGTGACCGCCGAGCCCGCGGCCGCCCGGGCCTGCCGGGTGGCCGCGGCGGACGCCCGCCGGGTGCACCGGGCCGACCTGCTGGCCGCACTGCTGGTCGCCGCGGTGCTCGCGGCGGCCGGGGCGGCGGCGGTGATCGCCACCGGGGGCCGCTCCGCGGCCGGCCCCGGGCCGGCCCTGCTGGGCGGCCTGGCGGCCACGGCGGTCTGCGTGCTGCTGGGGCTGGCGGTCGGCGCGCTGTGCAACCGTCCGGTGACGTCCTCCGGGCCGTTCGGGATCCTGGCGGCGCTCGGCGCGGCGGTGCTGGTGCTGATGGTGCCCTTCGCGCCCGCCCACGTGGTGGTGCGGGCGCTCGTCCGGGCGGCCGAGCACGGTGAGCTCGACCTGACGGGTTCCGTGCTGCCGGCGCTGCTGGCCGCCGCGGTGTTCGCCGCCGGGGCGGTGGCCGTGGCGGCGGAGCTGGCGGTGCGCCGGGGGGAGTGACCGGGGTCGGCCCTCGTTCCGGCACCGAAAATCGGACACACCGCCACGATCCGCCATAAATATGGCAAATCCTCGTTAGGCTGCGACCACCAGCAGCGGTGCGGCACCGGTCCCGCACGCTCGAGGACTGGAAGGAACCCGCGCGTGAGCAACCTCTTCGCGATCTCCTACCCCGATGTGGCGACCGCCCAGCAGGTCCGGGACACCGCCATCGGCCTGCAGAAGCAGAAGCTGATGGACCTGGAGGACATCGTCGTCGTCGAGCGCCGGCTCGACGGCAAGGTCAAACTGCACCAGGCCGTCAACACCACCGGCATCGGCGCCGCCTCCGGCGCCCTGTGGGGCGGCGTCATCGGCCTGCTCTTCTTCATGCCGTTCCTCGGCGCGGCCGTCGGCGGCGCCACGGGCGCGGCGGTCGGCGCCGCGACCGACACCGGCGTCGACGACAACTTCATGCGCCAGGTCGGCCAGAAGATGGAGCCGGGCTCCGCCGCCCTCTTCATGCTCGTCCGCTCCGCCACCGCGGACAAGGTCGTCCCGCAGTTCGCCCAGTACGGCGGCGAGATCCTGCAGACCTCGCTCAGCGCGGACCAGGAGGAGCACCTCGTCGAGGCGCTCAAGGCGGCGAAGGCGCCCAGCGGCGTCTGACCCCGTCGCGGCCGCCCGCCCGGGCGGCCGCGCTCCGCCCGCCCAAGGACCGGCCGTGGCCACACCCACCACCCCGGCGGCCGCCCCGACCACCGCGCCCCCGGCACCGCCGACCCGCCGCACCACCGAGCTGCTGCTGGTCGTCGGCGCCGTGCTGATCGCGGTGTTCGGCTACATCGAGGTCGGCGCCAACATCGACGGCCGGCCACCGCCCGACGCCGCCTCCTACGGGGCGGCGCTCGGCGCGCTGGCCCTGGTCGCGCACGCCGCGGTGCGCTGGCGGGCCCGGTACGCGGACCCGCTGCTGCTGCCGATCGCCGTGCTGCTCAACGGCATCGGACTGGTCGTCATCTACCGGCTGGACCGGGCCACACCCGGCTCGGCCGCCGCCCCCGCGCAGCTGCTCTGGTCCGCCTTCGGGGTGGCGCTCTTCCTCGCCGTGGTCGTCGTGCTGCGCGACCACCGGGTGCTCCAGCGGTACGCCTACATCTGCGCGCTGGCCGCCCTGGTGCTGCTGGTGCTGCCGGTGTTCTTCCCGCCGGTCTACGGCTCCCGGATCTGGATCACCGTCGGTGCGTTCTCGATCCAGCCCGGCGAGTTCGCCAAGGTCCTGCTCGCGGTGTTCTTCGCCGCCTACCTGGCCGCGCACCGCGACGCCCTCGCCCTGACCGGCCGCCGGATCTGGTGGTTCCAGCTGCCCCGCGGCCGGGTGCTCGGCCCGGTGCTGGTGGTCTGGGCGGCCTTCGTCGGCGTCCTGGTGCTGGAGACCGACCTCGGCACCTCGCTGCTGTTCTTCGGCCTGTTCGTGATCATGCTGTACGTGGCGACCGCCCGCAGCGGCTGGATCGCCATCGGGCTGTTCCTCGCCGCGGTCGGGGCGGCGGGCGTCGGCCGGCTCTCCCCGCACGTGCACAGCCGGGTCACCGACTGGCTGGACCCGCTGGGCTCGATCGCCGCCGGCCAGGGGCCCAACCAGATCGCCCAGTCGCTGTTCGCGTTCGCCTGGGGCGGTCTGCTCGGCGCCGGCCTCGGCCTCGGCCACTCGATCCTCATCGGGTTCGCCGCCAAGTCCGACTTCATCCTCGCCACGATCGGCGAGGAGCTCGGCCTGACCGGGCTGACCGCCGTCCTGCTGCTCTACGCGCTGCTGGTCTCGCGCGGCTTCGCCACCGGCCTCGCCCTGCGCGACCCGTTCGGGCGGCTGCTGGCGATCGGCCTGGCCGCCATCGTCGGCCTGCAGGTCTTCGTGGTGGCCGGCGGCGTCCTCGCGCTGATCCCGCTGACCGGGATGACGCTGCCCTTCGTCGCCCAGGGCGGGTCCTCCGTCGTCACCAACTGGATCATCGTCGCCCTGCTGGTGCGGATGAGCGACACCGCCCGGCGCCCCCGCCCCGGGGCCCGCCCGTGATGACCCGCGGCGACTCCGCCGCCCGGCCCGGCATCTCCACCACCGGCCGCCGGGCCGGCACCTTCTGCCTGCTGCTGATCGTCGCCCTCGCCGCCCAGGCCACCCGGGTCCAGGTCTTCCAGGCCGACGCCTACAACCACAACAAGGCCAACCAGCGGCTCACCGTCGAACGCTACGACCAGCCGCGCGGCAACATCCTGGTGGCCGGCGAACCGGTCACCGGCTCCACGCCGACCGGCGGCCGCTACGACTACAAGCGGACCTACCCCGACGGCCCCGCCTGGGCCGCCGTCACCGGCTACGCCTCCCAGGTCTACGGCACCACCCAGCTGGAGGGCGTCTACGACGACCTGCTCTCCGGCGCCGACGACCGCCTCTCCGGCTGGGCGGTGTGGGACGCCGTCGCCCGTGGGCAGAACCCCGGCGGCGACGTCCACACCACCCTCGACCCGGCCGCCCAGCGGGCCGCCCTGCGCGGCCTCGGCCGCCAGCAGGGCGCCGTCGTCGCGATCGAACCCGCCACCGGCCGCATCCTCGCCCTCGCCAGCACTCCCTCGTACGACCCGGGCAGCTTCGCCGGCTCCTCCTCCGCCGACCGCGAGGCCTGGACGAAGCTGCGCGCCGACACCGACCAGCCGATGCTCAACCGGGCGCTGCGCCAGATCTACCCGCCCGGCTCCACCTTCAAGGTGGTCACCGCGGCCGCCGCGCTCGCCTCCCGCACGGTCACGGACATCCACGCCCCGACCGGCGCGCCCTACCCGTACGTCATGCAGGGCACCACCACCGAACTGGTCAACGACAGCCGGGCCTGCGACGAGGCCGGCCTGTCGCTCGACGAGGCGATGATCGGCTCCTGCAACAGCACCATGGGCTGGCTCGGCACCCAGGTCGGACTGCAGAAGATGGTGTCCACCGCCCAGTCCTTCGGGTTCAACGACGCCGCCCTCGACGTCCCGGTGCGGGCCGCCCGCTCCAACTTCGACACCCGGATGAACACCTCGCAGGTGGCGCTCTCCTCCATCGGCCAGTACGACACCGCCGCCACCCCGCTGGTCATGGCGATGGTCGCCGCCGGGATCGCCGACAACGGCACCGTCATGCACCCGCAGCTGGTGGACAAGCTGACCCGCAGCGACGGCACCGTCGTCCAGCTCATGCACCCGCAGACGTACCGGCAGGCGGTCAGCCCGGCCGTCGCCGCGCAGGTCCAGCAGCTGATGGTCGACGTCGTCGAGGAGGGCACCGGCAGCAGGGCGCGGATCCCCGGCGCCGTGGTCGGCGGCAAGACCGGCACCGCCCAGCACGGCACCGGCAACGGCGGCACCCCGTACGCCTGGTTCATCGCCTGGGCCCGCCCGGCGGACTCCGGCGGCGTGCCGCCGGTCGCGGTGGCCGTGGTGGTCGCCGACAGCGAGGCGACCGACGTCACCGGCGGCACCCTGGCCGCCCCCATCGCCCGTTCGGTCCTGCAGGCCGTGCTGGGCGGCGGCTGACCTGCCGCCCGCACCGGGTGGGGCCGCCGCGCCCCGCCGACACGCGCTCCGACCGGCCCGCACGGCGCCGAGCCCGGTGTCCCCGCCCCGCCCGCCGGCCGCCCCCGCTGTGGCAGGACGCACACCACCAACCGTCGAGGCACCGGGACACGGACCCGCCCAGCCCCTAACCTCTCTGCCATGGTGAGCCCCCGGATGCCCGACCGGCCCGTGCCCCGGCGCCGTGCGCGCGGGCGCCCCGCCGTCCCCGGCACCGGGGCGGCGCCCGCCGCCCGGGTGCCCCGCCCCCGGTCCGTCCGCCGCCCGGCCGCCCGCCGGCTGGCCGGCCACCGCGGCGTCCAACTGCTCGGCTGTGCGATCGCGGCCGGCTGGGCCGCCGCCTTCCCGCTCGTCTCGGACCTGCCCAACCAGGTCTTCTGGGGCACCCTGGCCGGCCCCGCCTACGGCATCGCCGGACTGCTCTGCCTGGTGCTGCCCCGGCGGATCGCCCCGCGCGCCGCCGCCGCGGTGGCGCTGGTCGGTGCGGTGCTGCTGCCGCTGGTGCTGCTCGCCGTGCACGGCCGCCACCAGTCCGAGGTGATGGTGGTCGAACGCTCCGCCCACCTGATGCTGCTCTCCGGCGACCCGTACCTGGCCGCACCCGTACGGGCCGCCGACTACAACCCGTACCTGCCCACGATGGTGCTCTTCGGCCTGCCGCGGGCGGTGCTCGGCAGCGCCGGGCCGGCGGCGATGCTGCTCGGCGACGCCCGGATCTGGTTCGCGCTGACCTTCCTCGGCTGCATGCTGGGCAGCTGGTGGCTGCTGCGCCCCGCCCACGACCGCGCCCCGCTGCTGCCGCTCGCCGTGCTCACCGCCTCCCCGCTGATCGGGCTGGCCCTCGCGGTCGGCGGCGTCGACCTGCCGCTGATCGGCGTCTGCTGCCTGGCGATGGCCCTCGCCGCCCGCGGCCGCGCCACCGCCGCCGGGGTGGTGCTCGCCCTCGCCTGCACCCTCAAGTGGACGGCCTGGCCGGCGCTGCCGGTGGCCGCCCTGCTGATCTGGCGGCTGTACGGCCGGCTGCCGGCCGCCCGGGCCGCACTGATCGCGGTCGGCGCCTCGGTGGCGGTGGTGCTGCCGTTCGCGCTGCTCGACGGGCAGGAGATGCGCGAGCAGGTCGTCCGCTTCCCGCTCGGCCTGGCCGCCGTGCAGACCCCGGCCGGCAGCCCGCTGCCCGGCAAGGTGCTGGCCGGCCTCGGCCCGACCGGCCACACCATCTCGCTCACCCTGCTCTGCCTGGGCGGCCTCGCCGTGGCGCTCTGGCTGCTGGCCTACCCGCCGACCTCGGCGGTCGCCGCCTGCGACCTGCTGGCGGCCGGCCTGGCGATAGCGTTCGTGCTCGCCCCGGCCGGGCGGTTCGGCTACCTGGCGCTGCCGGCCGTCCTGGTGATCTGGCCCCGGCTGGCCTCCCGGACGCTCTCCTGGCGGACGTCGGAGCGGGCCGCACTGCCGCCGCGCACCGGACTCGTCCAGGTCTGACCCCCGGGCCCGGACGACAGCCCGGACCCCCCGTCCGGCGCGCCCCGCGCACTGCGCCACGATGATCCAGAACACTCGTGCCGGGACGGCCGGCACCGCAGGGAGGACGGCGGATGGCGCACAGCGACGGACCGGCGGGCACCGACCGCCGGCGCTTCCTCGGACTCGCGGTCGGCGCCGCGGCGGCCGGCGCCGCCGCCACCGCGGGCTGCGCCTCCACGGCCGGCCCCACGCCCCCCGCCGCCACCGGGAGGTCCTCCGCGGCCCGCCCCGCGCCCTCCGCCACCGCGGCCGAGAACGCACTGCCCGGCGACCCGGACTGGCGGATCACCCGGCCGGGCTCCGCCGAGGCGATCGAGGGCTTCGCCGACCGGGTGAGCGTGCTGCCCGGCGAGCCCTTCGGCCTGTACGTCTCCACCACGGTGCCCGGGTTCCGGATCCGCGCCTACCGGATGGGCTGGTACGGCGGCACCCGCGCCCGGCTGGTCTGGCACTCGGACGCGCTGCCCGGCACCCGCCAGCCGGACCCGGAGGTGGACGCGGCCACCCGGCAGGTCCGCGCCGGCTGGCGCCGCACCGCCACCGTGCAGACCCGCGGCTGGCCCGAGGGCAGCTACCTGCTGCGGCTGGACGCCGAGGACGGCTCCGCCCAGCGGTACGTGCCGATCACCGTCCGCTCCCGGGCCGCCGCCGGCCGGACGGTGGTGGTCAACGCCGTCACCACCTGGCAGGCCTACAACGAGTGGGGCGGCCACAACCTCTACAACGGCCCCACCGGCGGCCTGGCCACCCGGTCGCTGCAGGTCACCTTCGACCGCCCCTACCGCTACGCCGACGGCGCCGGACTCTTCCTGGTGTACGAGGCGCCGCTGATCGCCCTCGCCGAGCGGCTCGGCCTGCCGCTGGCGTACACCACCACCGTCGACCTGGCCCGCGACGCCGAACTGCTGCACGGTGCGACCGCGGTGCTCTCGCTCGGCCACGACGAGTACTGGTCGCCCGAACAGCGCGCCCACGTCGCCGCGGCCCGGGACGCCGGCACCAACCTGGCGGTGCTCGGCGCGAACTGCTGCTTCCGCCGGGTCCGCTACGAGCCCTCCGCGCTCGGCCCGGACCGCACGGTGGTCTGCTACAAGGGCGCCTGGCAGGAGGACCCGGGCCGCAGGGCCGGGCACCCCGCGACCAACGACTTCCGGGCCGCGCCGGACGCCGACCCGGAGAGCTCGCTGCTCGGGGTGATCTACGACGGCTACCCGGTGGACGCCCCCTACGTGGTCACCGAACCCGGCCACTGGGTGTTCGCCGGGACGGGGACGAAGGCCGGCGACTCCTTCGCGCACCTGGTCGGCGTCGAGTACGACCGGGTGAACACCGCCTTCCCCACCCCGCGGCCGATCGAGGTCGTCGCGCACTCCCCGGTGGTCTGCGACGGCCGGCGGTCCTTCGCCGACACCGCCTACTGGACGGCCCCGGGCGGGGCCGGGGTGTTCGCCAGCGGCACCATGCGCTGGGTCGAGGCCCTGGACGCCCAGGGCCCCGGCGGGCACGGCAACCACGGCATGGACGGCCGGACGGGCGACCTGGTGCGCCGGGTCACCGAGAACGTCCTCACCGCCTTCGCCGCCGGCCCGGCCGCCCGGACCCACCCGGCCGTGGACAACGTCGCCACCGTTTACGGCTAGGCCGAAGCCGCGCCCCTGTGGTGCACCACCAGTGGGTGCACCACAGGGGCGCGGGGAACCGCGCAGCCCGCGGTGGTGCACCCGGCCCCCGGGGAGGTCAGCCGCCGTTGCCGATGCGGAGCAGCTTGGCGGCGGCCGGTGCGGCGGCCTGGGAGCCGTGGCCGCCGCCCTCGACCTCGGCGGACACCGCGAGGTTGCCGCGGTAGGCGGTGAACCAGCTGTTCGTCCCCTTGCCGTCGACCTCGGCGGTGCCGGTCTTGGCGTAGACGTCGCTGATCCCGGCCATGGGCTCGCGGGCGGTGCCCTCGGTCACCACGGCCCGCATCAGCGAGCGCAGGTCGGCCAGCACCTTCGGGTCGAGGGTGCGGGAGGCCTTGGCCACGTCCGTCTTGCCCGCCACCAGGACGGGCTGGCGGAAGGTGCCGCTCTGCACGGTCGCCGAGACGGAGGCCATCGCCAGCGGGTTGGTGCGGATCGCGCCCTGGCCGATGAACTCCGGCAGTGCGCCGTTGATGTTGGACGGCACCGGGATGTCGGTGTCGAAGGCCGGCAGGCCGGTGTGCCAGACGAGGCCGAGGCCGAAGACCTCCTTGGCGATCTTCGGCAGGCTGTCGGCCTGCAGCCTGTCGTGGCCGGTGTTGATGAAGGCGGTGTTGCAGGACTGCGCGAAGTCCTGCCGGAAGGTGAACTCCGGGTGGGCCTCGGGGAAGTCGTTGGAGACCTGCTGACCGCCGGCCGTGGTGCTGGCCGGGCAGGCGATCGGGGTCTGCGGGGTGACCCCGGCCTCCAGCAGGGCCGCACCGGTGACCACCTTCATGGTGGAGCCGGGCGCGGTGCCGCCGACGAAGGCCCGGTTCTGCCCGTCGGCGGGGGCGTTGGCGAAGGCCAGGACGTTGCCGGTGCTGGGCTCGATCGCGACCAGCGAGGCCTTGTGGGTGCCGGCCTTGGCCTGCTCCTTCACCGCGTCCTCGGCGGCCTTCTGCAGGGTGGCGTCGAGGGTGAGCTTCAGCGAGGGCACCGGCTTGGGCTCGGTGATCACGAAGAGCTGCTCGGGCTTGGCCTTGCCGGCGTCGTCCGAGATCACCACGCCGCTGCCGGCGTCGGCGGGGTCGCCGGCGGTGCCCTGCTTGAAGACGTCCAGCAGTCCGAGCAGCGAGGGGAAGCCGGTCAGCTGGCGGCCCTTGCGGTCGGTGACCTGCGCGGCCTGCGCGAAGACCGGCTTGACGTCGAGCGTCCTGCCCACCGCCAGGTGCGGGTGCACGACCGCGGGGCCCCACTGCACGGCGGCCCTGCCGTCGCTCATCTTCACCATCGGCAGCACGCCGCTGTACGTCCACGGCTTGCCGGAGCCGGCGAACTCGACCTTGGCGGAGAACGACAGGTTCACCGCCTGGGCCGCGTTGGCCGAGCTCTGGACGGGGGCGCCCGCCGGGGCCGCGGTCGGGCCGCCCGGCGTCATGGTGAGGGCCGTCGGCTTGAGTTTGCTGCGGAACGCGGCCAGGGCGGCGTCGGCGGCGTCCGGCCGGTCGGTCTCCTTGCCCGCCGCCTCCAGGTCGCCCTTGGACCAGGCGGCCAGGAAGGCCTTGGCGGCCTCGGCGGCCTGCTCCTGGGTCGGCGAACCCGCGACGACCGTGCGCGGCCCCTTCGGCTTGTCGCCGTCGCCGGTCAGCGCGGTGGCGATGTTGTAGGCGCCGTACCCGCCGACCCCCAGCATCGCCACGCACACCCCGCCGATGCCGATCTTCACGCCCTTGTGCACGGTGTCCCCCACGGTGTAGCCCCGACAGTGGCCGATCGCACCCACGGTAGAACACGGAACGTGTGTGCACCCACGACACTTCGGTCACTCGTGACACATCCGTCGTCCGCGGGCGGCGGTCAGATCCAGCTGGTGAACCACATCCTGGCCCGCCAGTCGTCCATCGGGATCGTCTCCCCCGTATACAGGGGGTGGAAGTACAGAAAGTTCCACATGACCGCGAAAACGAGCAGTCCGGCCGCCGCGCCGCCGACCAGCCGGCGGTCCCGGCCGGCGCCCGCCGGGCCGAGCAGGGCGCCGATCATCATGGTCACCGCCAGCACCAGGAACGGCACGAAGGCGACCGCGTAGAACAGGAAGATCGTGCGCTGCTGGTAGCCGAACCACGGCAGGTAGCCCGCGGCCACCCCGCACAGGACGGCCCCGGCCCGCCAGTCGCGCCGCACCGCCCAGCGGTACAGGCAGTACGCCAGCGCCGCGATGCCGGCCCACCACAGCACCGGGGTGCCGATGCCCAGCACCTCGCGGGCGCACTCGGTCGCCGTGCAGCCCGCCTGGCCGACCTTCGGCGACTCGTAGAAGAAGGAGACCGGCCGGCCGAGCAGCAGCCAGCTCCACGGGTTCGACTGGTAGGTGTGCGGGCTGGTCAGGTGGACGTGGAAGTCGTACATGGTGGCGTGGTAGTGCCACAGGCTGCGCAGGCCCGCCGGGACCCAGCTCACGTCGAACTGCGGCAGCGGCAGGCCCATCAGGTGGTCCGGCGACAGGCCGGCCCGGTGCTCCGCCCAGTCGCGGCCGTAGCCGCCCTTGCCGGGCACCGCGCTGCTGAGGAACCAGCCCGTCCAGGAGGCCAGGTACACGCCGACGGTGACCGCGAACAGCAGCGGCAGCGCCACCACCGCGTCGAACAGGCCCCACAGCAGCCACCGGTGGTTGCCCGCCGCCCGGCGGGTCGAGGCGTCCCAGAGCACGCCCATCACCGCGAACGCCAGCAGCGCGTACAGGCCGCTCCACTTGGTCGCGGTCATCAGGCCCAGCGAGACGCCCGCCGCCAGCCGGTACGGCCGCCAGCCGAGGAACACCCAGTCCGGGCCCGCACCGGCCTCCAGCCGCCGTGCGACGACGCCCCGCGTCCGGTCCCGGTCCAGCAGCAGGAAGCCGAACGCCGCCACGAACCAGAACATCACCACCAGGTCGAGCAGCGCCGTCCGGCTCATCACGAAGTGCAGGCCGTCGACCGCGAGCAGCAGCCCCGCCACGCAGCCCAGCAGCGTCGAGCGGAACAGCCGCCGCCCGATCCGGGCGATCATCAGGATCGACAGCGTGCCGAGCACCGCCGTCATGAACCGCCAGCCCAGCGGGTTCATCCCGAAGACCTGCTCGCCCAGGCCGATGATCCACTTGCCGACCGGCGGATGGACGATGTACGCCGGGTCCGCCCGGTACGGCACCGTCGGGTGCCCCGCGGTGATCAGGTTGTTGGCGTCGTCCGCCCAGCTGGTCTCGTAGCCGCCCCGCCAGAGCGAGTACGCGTCCTTGGCGTAGTACGTCTCGTCGAAGATCAGCGCCTTCGGCGTGCCCAGGTGCCAGAACCGCAGCAGACCGCCGAAGACCGCCACCGCCACCGGGCCGATCCAGCCCGACCAGCGGCACAGCCACGACCACAGCCCGTCCGGCAGGCGCAGCCCCAGCTGCAGCAGCACCGGCGAGGGCGGCACCACCGCCGGGGTCACCCCCGGGCCGTCCGGCATCGGCGGCACCAGCCGCTGCGCCACCGGCAGCGGCTCCGCCGCGCGGTACCCCGCGCGCTCCAGCCGCCGCCGCCAGAACGGCCGTTCCGGCTCCGGTTCCGGGCCGCGCGGCCCGGGCAGGCCCGGAACCGCGGGTGCGCCGCCGGGCGCCGCCGTGGACGCGCTCAGCAGCGCCACGCCGCCCTGGTCGGTGTGGTCCGCGCCCCCGGGCGCCTCGGATGCCGTGTCGCCGCTCACGCGCCACATCGTAGGGGCGCTCCCCCCGGAAGCAGGAGGGCCCCGGGGACCTCCCCCGCGAACCCGCCCGGTTCGTCACCGTTCGCCCCGCTGTCCCGGTGCCCGGCCCGGCACTCGCCCGGCCCTGGGAGGATGGTGTCCGTGACAGGTGTACTCGTGCTCGCAGGAACCCCCATCGGCGACGTGGGCGACGCCCCGCCCAGGCTGCTCACCGAGCTCGCCGGGGCCGACGTCGTCGCCGCCGAGGACACCCGGCGGCTGCGCCGGCTGACCCAGGCGCTCGGCGTCGCCCCGACCGGCCGGGTGGTGTCGTACTTCGAGGGCAACGAGGTCGCCCGCACCCCCGAACTCGTCGAGGCGCTGCGCGGCGGCGCCCGGGTGCTGCTGGTCACCGACGCCGGCATGCCCTCGGTCTCCGACCCCGGCTACCGGCTGGTCGACGCGGCCGTCGCGGCCGGCATCCGGGTCACCGCGGTGCCCGGCCCGTCCGCGGTGCTCACCGCGCTCGCCCTCTCCGGCCTGCCGGTCGACCGCTTCACCTTCGAGGGCTTCCTGCCCCGCAAGGCCGGCGACCGGGCCCGCCAGCTCGCCGCCGTCGCCGCCGAACCGCGCACCATGGTCTTCTTCGAGGCCCCGCACCGGATCGCCGAGACGCTCGCCGCGATGGCCGAGGCCTTCGGCGGCGACCGCCCCGGCGCGGTCTGCCGCGAACTCACCAAGACCTACGAGGAGGTCCGCCGCGGCCCGCTGGCCGAGCTGGCCGCCTGGGCCGCCGACGGCGTCAAGGGCGAGATCACCGTCGTGGTGGCCGGCGCCCCGCCCGCCGCGCCGGAGGAGGTCGGCCCCGCCGAGCTCGCCCGCCGGGTCGCCGTCCGCGAGGAGGCCGGGGAGCGCCGCAAGGAGGCCATCGCCGCCGTCGCCGCGGATCTCGGCCTGCCCAAGCGCGAGGTCTTCGACGCCGTGGTGGCCGCGAAGAACGCGGGCTGACCAGGCGTGCTCCCCGCGGGTGCCGGTCGTACCGTGGAGGGAAGCACCCCGGCAGTGCCCGCGTTGCACCGGCTGCGTACAGGTCTTCCCAACGCACGTCCAAGACTTGACAAGTCGGGTGGGAAACCCGCCCGCGCGGGAATCGTCCGGGATGAAGACCCGAGCCGGACGACCGTCCGGCGGGCACCTGGGAGACGGCTATGAGCGAGACGATCGGTAGCCCTCTGACTGGCGAAACGCCCAGCGGCGTCGGACTGACCACCCGGCGGCCCCCGAAGGTCGAAACCGTTCGGGAGGCGTACTCCTTCGCGTGCCTGAGCTGCGGCTACGGCTGGGAGCAGGCGTACGACATCGAGCACCACGTGGACCGGGAGGGCCGCATCGTCTTCGAGTACAAGGCGAACGGCGTCCGGGTCCCCTCGCCGCTGCGCGAGCCCACCTGCCCGGGCTGCGGCGGCCACAAGGTCCGGATCATGCGCGAGGGCCGGGTGGCCGGCGCCGAGGGCCAGGTGCACCACGCGCCCGGCTACCAGAGCCACCCCGAACCCGAGGAGCCGCGGCGCGCCGCGGCCGAGGAGCAGCACCCGGTGCCCGCCGGGCAGCGCCGCCGCTGGTTCGGCTTCTTCGGGCACCGGGCCGACTGATCCGGCCCGCCCGCCCGGCCCCGCCGACGCCGGAGGGGCCGGGCCCGGGCCGGTAATCGGTCGAGGGCGGTTCCTTCGCGCGACTAAGATTCGGTGGCATGGCGGCCACTGAAGACCACAGCACCACCGACGCCCCGCGCTCGGCGTACTACGTCACGACCCCGATCTACTACGTGAACGACCGCCCGCACCTGGGCCACGCGTACACCACGGTCGCGGGCGACGTCCTCACCCGCTGGCACCGCCAGCGCGGCGAGGACGTCTGGTACCTCACGGGTACCGACGAGCACGGTCAGAAGATCATGCGGACCGCCGAGGCCAACGGCGTCACCCCGCAGGAGTGGTGCGACAAGCTGGTCGAGGAGGCGTGGAAGCCGCTCTGGCAGCACCTGGACATCGCCAACGACGACTTCATCCGCACCACCCAGCAGCGGCACACCGACCGCGTGCAGGAGTTCGTCCAGGACCTCCACGACAAGGGCGAGATCTACAAGGGCGGCTACTCCGGCCCGTACTGCGTCGGCTGCGAGGAGTACAAGCTCCCGGGCGAGCTGCTCCCCGGCGCCACCGAGGACGAGAAGCTCTGCCCGATCCACAAGCGGCCGGTCGAGTGGCTGGAGGAGGAGAACTACTTCTTCCGCCTCTCCGCCTACGGCCCGAAGCTGCTGGAGTTCTACGCGGCCAACCCGGACTTCATCGCGCCCGCCTCCGCCCGCAACGAGGTGCTGCGCTTCGTCGAGCAGGGCCTGCAGGACCTCTCGATCTCCCGCTCCACCTTCAACTGGGGCGTGCCGCTGCCCTGGGACGAGAAGCACGTCCTCTACGTGTGGGTCGACGCGCTGCAGAACTACATCACCGCCGCCGGCTACGGCGCCGACCCGGAGCGCTTCGCCGAGCTGTGGCCGGCCTCCGTCCACCTGGTCGGCAAGGACATCCTCCGCTTCCACGCGGTCATCTGGCCGGCCATGCTGATGGCCGCGGGCCTGCCGCTGCCCAAGCGGGTCGTCGCCAACGGCTGGCTGATGGTCGGAGGCGAGAAGATGTCCAAGTCCAACCTGACCGGCATCGCGCCCACCGACCTCACCTCGCACTTCGGCGTGGACGCCTACCGCTACTACTTCCTGCGGGCGATCCCGTTCGGCACCGACGGCTCGTTCTCCTGGGAGGACTTCACCGCCCGGTACACCTCCGAGCTCGCCAACGACTTCGGCAACCTCGCCTCCCGCGTGGCCGCCATGGTCGGCAAGTACCACGGGGGCAAGCTGCCCGCGGCCACCGCCGCCGGCGCCGCCGAGCAGGCCGTCGTCGACGGCCTGGCCAAGGCCGCGGCCGAGGCCGACGCGAAGATCGGCGAGGAGCTGGACTTCGCCGGAGGCATCGCGGCGATCTTCGAGTTCGTCAAGCTGGTCAACGGCTACCTCACCGAGCAGGAGCCGTGGAAGGTCGCCAAGGACACCTCGGAGGAGGGGCAGGCCCGCCTCGCCACGATCCTCTACACCGCGGCCGAGGCGCTGCGCGCCACCGCCGTGCTGCTCAACCCGCTGATGCCGGCGACCTCCGCCAAGCTGTGGGACTCGCTCGGCGCGGAGGAGGGCCTCGGCGCCCTCGCCGACCAGACGATCGCCACCGTCGCCGACTGGGGCCGGCTGCCCGTCGGCGCCACCGTCACCAAGGGCGACATCCTGTTCCCCCGCCTGGAAGAGAAGCCCGCCTCCTGATGGCCAAGAAGGACGACGACCGGTCGACCCCGCCGCCGCTGCCGGAACCCCTGGCCGTGGCGGTGGCCGACTCGCACACCCACCTGGACATGCAGGACGGCACCCCCGCCGAGGGCCTCGCCAGGGCCGCCTCGGTCGGGGTGACCACGGTCGTCCAGGTCGGCTGCGACGTGCGCGGCTCGCGCTGGGCGGCGGAGCTCGCCGCCGAGTTCGAGGCCGTGCACGCGGCCGTCGCCCTGCACCCCAACGAGGCGCCGCGGATCTTCCTCGGCGACCCCGACGGCTGGTCCGGGCAGCACCGGGCCCCCGGCGGGGCCGCCGCCCTCGACGAGGCGCTCGCCGAGATCGACGCCCTCGCCGCCCTGCCGCAGGTCAAGGCGGTCGGCGAGACCGGCCTCGACTACTTCCGCACCGGTCCGGAGGGCGTGGACATCCAGAAGGAGTCCTTCCGGCGCCACATCGAGATCGCCAAGCGGCACGGCAAGGCCCTGGTCATCCACGACCGGGACGCCCACGAGGACGTCATCGCCCTGCTCCTGGAGGAGGGCGCGCCCGAGCGCACCGTCTTCCACTGCTACTCCGGCGACGCCGCGATGGCCGAGGTCTGCGCCGAGCACGGCTGGTACCTCTCCTTCGCCGGCCCGGTCACCTACAAGGCCAACCACGCCCTGCGCGGGGCCCTCGCGGTGACCCCGCTCGACCGCGTCCTGATCGAGACGGACGCGCCCTTCCTCACCCCGCACCCCTTCCGCGGCCGCCCCAACGCCCCCTACCTGATCCCGGTCACCCTCCGCGCCATGGCAGCCCACCGCGGCATCGGCGAGGACGAGATGGCCACCGCGATCGCCGCGAACACCGCCCGCGCCTTCGGTTACTGAGGCCCCACCGGGAGGCCGTCGAAGCCGGGGGCGCCGCGGCGCCCGTATCCTTGCGGGGTGAGCAGCACCGATCCCGCACCCGCCGCCGACCACCACCTGCTCGGCGCGGCCGACATCCGCGAGCTGGCGGCCGCCTTCGGCGTGAAGCCGACCAAGCAGCGCGGGCAGAACTTCGTCATCGACGGCAACACCGTGCGGCGGATCGTCCGCGCCGGCGGGGTGACCGCCGAGGACAGCGTGGTCGAGGTCGGCCCCGGGCTCGGCTCGCTGACCCTGGCGCTGCTGGAGGTGGCCGCGCACGTCACCGCCGTCGAGATCGACCCGCTGCTCGCCCGGCACCTGCCGACCACCGTCGCCTCCCGGATGCCGGAGAAGGCGAAGGACTTCGACCTGGTGCTGAGCGACGCCATGGAGGTCACCGAGCTGCCCGGCCCGGCGCCCACCGCGCTGGTCGCCAACCTGCCCTACAACGTGGCGGTCCCGGTGCTGCTGCACATGCTGCAGACCTTCCCGAGCATCGAGCGCACCCTGGTGATGGTGCAGAGCGAGGTCGCCGACCGGCTCGCCGCCAAGCCCGGCAACAAGGTGTACGGCGTGCCCTCGGTGAAGGCCAACTGGTACGCCGAGGTGAAGCGGGCCGGTGCGATCGGCCGCAACGTGTTCTGGCCCGCGCCGAACGTCGACTCCGGGCTGGTGTCGCTGATCCGCCGCGACCCGCCGAAGACCTCCGCCTCCCGCGCCGAGGTGTTCGCCGTGGTCGACGCCGCGTTCGCCCAGCGCCGCAAGACCCTGCGGGCCGCCCTGGCCGGCTGGGCCGGATCGCCCGCCGGCGCCGAACAGGCGCTCGCCGCCGCCGGAATCGACCACAAGCTGCGCGGCGAGATGCTGACGGTCGAACAGTTCGCCGCCATCGCCGAGCACAAGCCCGAGGCCCAGAAATGATCACGGTTCGCGTCCCCGCCAAGGTCAACGTCCAGCTCGGCGTCGGCGGCCTGCGCGCCGACGGCTTCCACGACCTGGCCAACGTCTTCTTCGCCGTCGGCCTCTTCGACGAGGTCACCGCCACCCCCGGCGAGGGCGTCACGCTCTCCTGCACCGGCCCCGACGCGGCGTCCGTCCCGCTGGACGACAGCAACCTCGCCGCCCGCGCGGCCCGGCTGCTCGCCGCCCACCACGGCCTCGCCGACCCGGGCGTCCACCTGCACATCGCCAAGGCCATCCCGGTGGCCGGCGGGATGGCCGGCGGCAGCGCGGACGGCGCCGCCGCCCTGGTCGCCTGCGACGCGCTCTGGGGCCTGGCCACCCCGATCGGGACCCTGCTGGAGCTCGCCGCCGAGCTCGGCTCCGACGTGCCGTTCGCCCTGCTCGGCGGGGTCGCGCTGGGCCGCGGCCGCGGCGAGATCCTGGACGCGCTGCCGGTCGCCGGCACCTTCCACTGGGTGTTCGCGGTCGCCGACGGCGGGCTCTCCACCCCGGCCGTCTTCCGCGAGTGCGACCGGCTCCGCGAGGAGGCCGGCACCGGCTCCTCGCAGGCCCACGTCCCCACCCCGGACGCCGACCCGGCGCTGCTCGCCGCCCTCGCCTCCGGCGACCCGGTCGCACTGGCGGCCGCGCTCACCAACGACCTGCAGGCCGCCGCCCTCTCGCTGCGGCCCTCGCTCGCCGACACCCTGCACGCGGGCACCGGGGCCGGCGCGATCGGCGCCCTGGTCTCCGGCTCCGGCCCGACCTGCGCCTTCCTCGCCAAGGACGCCGAGTCCGCCGAGGCGATCGCCGCCGCCCTGCGGACCTCCGGCACCTGCCGCACCGCCCACGCCACCCACGGCCCCGTCCCGGGCGCGGAGGTCAGCGCACCCAGGCCTTGAACGGCTCGGTGTCCAGGCCGATCCCCACCGGGTCGGGCAGCACGACGGTCTTGCCGAACGGCCGCCGCACCAGGCTCACGTACTGCCCGTCCTCGGGCTCGCTGAAGACCAGCACCTCGCAGCTGTCCCGGTCGACCAGCAGGTAGACCGGGATGCCGGTCTCCGCATAGGCCCGCGGCTTCTCGTCCCGGTCGCGGCGGTCGGTGTCGGTGTCGTACGAGGTCACCTCGACCACCATGACGGCACTGTCGGCGGAGGCCCACTCGCCCTGGCCGGCGAAGCTCCCCTTGGGGGACAGCACACCGTCCGGCTTGGCGTGGCCCTTGCGGTAGGTCTCCACCCGCAGCCCGCGCTCCGGGTAGAGCCACAGGTCCGGGCGCTGCTGCATGCACTGCTCCATCACCCAGCGGATGATCTCGTCGTGGTCGCCGTCCGGCACCGCCTTGACTCCGATCCGCCCGTGGATGAACTCCATCCGCACACCCTCGCGCTCGGCCGCCAGGGCGATGCGCTCGAACTCCTCGGCCAGCATCTGCGGCCGGTCCTCCACCGCGGTCACCGCACACCTCCCGCTCTCCGGTTCGCTGCTGCGACCCTCGCACGGTACCGCGCCGGAGCATCGGGCCGGGACGTTCCGGCCTCCCACTAGGCTGGGTGGCCGGAGACACCTCCCGACCCCCTCCCAGGAGCGCAGCAGCAGTGGCCGTCAACCTCGCCACCATCGAGTCCGTCACCAAGGTGTACGGCACCCGTGCCCTGATGGACGGGGTGAGCCTCGGCGTCAGCGAGGGGGACCGGATCGGCGTCGTCGGGCGCAACGGCGACGGCAAGACCACCCTGATCCGGATGCTCGCCAAGCTGGAGGAGCCGGACAGCGGGCGGATCACCCACTCCGGCGGCCTGCAGATGGCCGTCCTCACCCAGCACGACTCCCTCGACCCCGAGGCCACCATCCGGCACGAGGTGATCGCCGACCGGGCCGACCACGAGTGGCTCGGCGACTCCCGGATCCGCGACATCATCGAGGGCCTGTTCGGCGGCCTCGACCTGCCGGGCTTCGCCGACGGCCTGGACACCGTGATCGGCCCGCTCTCCGGCGGCGAGCGCCGCCGGATCGCGCTGGCCAAGCTGCTGCTCGGCGAGCCCGACCTGATCGTCCTGGACGAGCCCACCAACCACCTCGACGTGGAGGGCATCGCCTGGCTCGCCCGCCACCTGCAGGCCCGCCGTTCGGCGCTGGTCTGCGTCACCCACGACCGCTGGTTCCTCGACCAGGTCTGCACCCGGATGTGGGACGTCCAGCGCGGCGAGGTCCGCGAGTACGAGGGCGGCTACTCCGACTACGTCTTCGCCCGCGCCGAGCGCTCCCGGATCGAGGCGACCGAGGAGCAGAAGCGGCAGAACCTGGCCCGCAAGGAGCTGGCGTGGCTGCGCCGCGGCGCCCCGGCCCGCACCTCCAAGCCGCGCTACCGGATCGAGGCCGCCAACGCGCTGATCGCCGACGTGCCGGAGCCGCGCGACAAGTCCGAGCTGATGAAGTTCGCCAACGCCCGCCTCGGCCGGACGGTGTTCGACCTGGAGGGCGTGAGCATCAAGGCCGGCCCCAAGCACCTGCTGGACCACCTGACCTGGCAGCTCGGCCCCGGCGACCGGATCGGCCTGCTCGGCGTCAACGGCGCCGGCAAGACCTCGCTGCTGCGGGCCATGCAGGCCGCGTACGCGACCGAGGGCGACGTGCAGCCGGCCGGCGGCGTGATCAAGGTCGGCAAGACCGTGCGCCTGGCGTACCTCTCGCAGGAGGTCGCCGAGCTGGACCCGGCGACCCGGGTGCTGCAGGCCGTCGAGCAGGTCCGCGGCCGCGTCGACCTCGGCAAGGGCCGGGAGATGAGCGCGGGTCAGCTCTGCGAGCAGTTCGGCTTCGGCAAGGACAAGCAGTGGACGCCGGTGGGCGACCTGTCCGGCGGCGAGCGCCGCCGCCTCCAGCTGCTGCGGCTGCTGATGGACGAGCCCAACGTGCTCTTCCTCGACGAGCCCACCAACGACCTCGACATCGAGACCCTCAACCAGCTGGAGGACCTCCTCGACGGCTGGCCCGGCTCGATGATCGTGATCAGCCACGACCGCTTCTTCATCGAGCGCACCACCGACACCGTCTACGCGCTGCTCGGCGACCGGCGGATGCGGATGCTGCCGAACGGCGTCGACGAGTACCTGGAGCGGCGGGCCCGGATGGCCGAGTCGGCCGCGCCGGCCGCCGCCGCGGCCCCGGCCGCACCGGCGAAGCCCGCCGCGGACACCCGGGCGGTGAAGAAGGAGATGCAGAAGCTGGAGCGGCAGATCGCCAAGCTGGACGACCGGGAGTCCAAGCTGCACGCCCGGCTCGCCGAGCACGCCGCCGACTTCTCCAAGGTCGCGGAACTGGACGCCGAACTGCGGAAGGTCCGTGACGAGAAGGAGGAGCTGGAGATGGCCTGGCTGGAGCTGGCCGAACAGGTCTGACGTCCACGCCGAAGGGCGCCCCGCCGGGGCGCCCTTCGGCGTTCCGCGGCGCTCAGCGCCTGGGGCGGAACCGGCGGACGGTCTCCCAGCCGGCGGCGGGCAGCAGGGCCGCGGCGAGGAGCGCCCAGGCGGCCGAACCCCCGTGGCGGTACTGGGCGACGCCCAGGTCGAGCAGCAGCAGGGTGAGCGCGAGGCAGAGCACGGCGAAGAGCTTGTCGAACACGCCGTTGTCGTCGAACACGTTGTTCACGTGCGGCCTTTCGGAGGCGGAGGCGGCCACCATACCGCCGCGCCCCGGGCGGCGCACCACCCCGGCTCCCGTCCGGCCGTTCGCTCCCGAATCACCCGTGTGCCTGCTGTCCTCGCAGCTCAGCGCCTTGCCAGGGTGGGCGTCATGGCACATGACATCACATCAGCGGGCGATCCGGCAGCGCTGCGCCGGGTGGCCGCCGCGGCCCTCCTCGGCACCGCCGTCGAGTTCTACGACTTCTTCATCTACGGCACGGCCGCCGCCCTGGTCTTCGGCCGGGTCTTCTTCCCCGGGCTGGGGGCGGTCGGCTCGCTGCTCGCCGCCTTCTCCGTCTACGCGGTGGCCTTCGTGGCCCGCCCGCTGGGCGCGGTGCTGTTCGGGCACTTCGGCGACCGGCTCGGCCGGCGGGCGACCCTGGTGGTGTCGCTGCTGCTGATGGGCCTGTCCACCGCGGCGGTGGGCCTGCTGCCCGACTACGGCCGGTGGGGCGGCTGGGCGCCGGTGCTGCTCACGGTGCTGCGCTTCTGCCAGGGGCTGGGGCTGGGCGGCGAATGGGGCGGGGCGGCCCTGCTGCTCGCGGAGCACGCCCCGGCGGGCCGCCGCGGCCGGTACGGCGGCCTGCTGCAACTCGGGCCGTGCGCCGGATTCTTCCTGGCGACGGGGGTCTTCCTGGTGCTGGGCGCGGTGCTGGACGAGGCGGCCTTCCTCGCCTGGGGCTGGCGGGTGCCGTTCCTGGCGTCCCTGGTGCTGGTGGCGATCGGCCTGTTCGTCCGGCTGCGGGTGGCGGAGAGCCCGGTGTTCCGCGCGGAGCGGGCGCGCTCGCGGGTGCCGGTGGCGGAGGTGCTGGCCCGGCACGGCCGCCCGGTGCTGCTCGGTGCGGGTGCGGTGATGTCCGGGTACGCGCTGTTCTACCTGACGACCACCTACGCGCTGGCGCACCTGACGGCGGACCTGGGGGTGGCCAGGACCCCGGTGCTCGGCCTCCTGATGGCGGGCGCGGTGCTGAAGGGCGGCACGGTGGTGCTCGCCTCGCGGGCGAGCGACCGGTTCGGCCGGCGGCGGACGCTGGCCACCGCGACGGCCCTGGCGGCGCTCTGGTCGGCGGTGCTCTTCCCGCTGCTGGAGACGGGCCGGACGGCGTGGATCGCGCTCGCCCTGCTCGGGGCGATGGCGCTGCTCGGCGCGATGCTCGGGCCGGTCGCCTCGTACCTGCCGGAGCTCTTCCCGACCCGGGTGCGCTACACGGGGGCGGCGCTGGCCTACAACCTGGCGGGCGTGGTGGGCGGGGCGACGGCGCCGCTGGTGGCGACCCGGCTGACCGCCGCGTACGGGACGGCCGTGCCGGTCGGCTGGTACCTGGCGGCGCTCGGCGGGGTGTCGGTGCTGTGCCTGCTCGGCCTGCCGGAGACCCGCGGGGCGGAGCTGGACGCGGCCGGCCGCCGGACCCCCGTGCTGGGTGGGGGTGCGGCGGCCGGGCGGTGACGGCGCGTCGGGGTGCCGGTGCGTCAGACGGCCAGGGCGGCCCGGCCGGCCAGGGTGATCGCGGCCTGGTTGGCGACCCGCTCGCCGAGGTGCTCGGCGGTGGCGATGTCGGCCTTGTGGACGCCCTCCGGGCCCTGGTCGTTGTTGGTCTGGGCGCCGGCGCCGAGGAACAGGCCGAGGCGGTTGAGGTCGTTCTCCGAGGCGGTGGTGGAGTTCCAGCCCGGGTGCAGGCCCAGGTTCACCCAGTGCATGCCGTGCTGGGCGGCGAGCACCGTGAAGAACTGCAGGGTGTGCAGCTTGTCGCCGCTCTTCGAGGCGGAGTTGGTGAAGCCGGCGGCCAGCTTGTCCTTCCAGGTCTGGCCGAACCAGCGCTTGGAGCTGGCCTCGGCGAAGGCGTGGAAGGCGCCGGAGGCGGTGCCCATGTAGGTCGGCGAGCCGAAGACGATCGCGTCGGCGGCGTCGAGCTGCGCCCACTGCTCCTCGGTGATGGCGTCCACGGCGATCTGCACCGCGTCGGCGCCGGCCGCGGCGGCACCGCGGGCGACGGCCTCGGCCAGCACGGCGGTGTGGCCGTAGCCGGAGTGGTAGGCGATGGCGACGGTGGGACGGATGGCGGTCGTCATGCGGGATGACTCCTCGAAGAGGGCGGACGGATGCCCGGGCGGCCGGACGGACGGGCCGGCCGGGGCTTGACGGTCTCCAATGTAGACCAGGTTTCCGATGGTTACCAACTCCCGATTGGAGACCGCCGGCGCTACCCTTGCGGTATGGCCACTCCCCAGCAGACCGCCGACCCGCGCCCCGAGACCCCGGGCGCCTGTCCCGGCGGCGACCAGGGGTTCGACATCTTCGCCGCCGTCTGCCCCAGCCGGGACGTGTTCGCCGAGCTCGCCGACAAGTGGTCGCTGCTGCTCCTGCTGAGCCTGCACAGCTGCGGCGAGCAGCGGTTCTCCGAGCTCCAGCGCGCGGTCGGCGGGGTCAGCCGCAAGATGCTCACCCAGTCCCTGCGCGCCCTGGAGCGGGACGGGCTGGTGCTGCGCACCGTCCACCCGGAGACCCCGCCGCGGGTCGTCTACGGGCTGCTGCCGCTGGGCCGCACCCTCGCGGAGCGGATCGCCCCGCTCGGTGACTGGGTCGAGTCCTACGCCGGTCAGGTGGTGGCGGCGCGCGAGCGTTTCGACCGGGCGCACGGCGGGGCCTGCGCCCCGCAGGACTGATCCGGGGCCCGATCGAAGCGCCCGCGACCGATTTCCCTTTCCGGCCGCCCACCCTGTAATGTCTTCCTCGTTCGCGGGGAACACCGGGAACACACCGAGAACAAGCCCCTATAGCTCAGTCGGTAGAGCGTCTCCATGGTAAGGAGAAGGTCTGCGGTTCGATTCCGCATGGGGGCTCCACGGAGCTCGAAGGCCCTCGCCGCACGGCGGGGGCCTTCGGCGTTTCCCCGTATGTATTCCCCGGGCCTTTCCCGGATCTTCCCCGGACCGGCCCCGAGTCCCGTTCCGGGCCGCCAGGCGGCCTGGCGGACCCGCCGGGGATGCGCTGTGATGGTGCGTCACGCACCGGGCCGGGTGCGGAGGTCCCCGGCGGAACGGCGCGGGGGACTGGGGGAGGGCGCCGTGGGCGTTCGGCTCGTGATCGTCGACGACCACCGCCTGCTGGCCGAGGCCCTGGCGGCCGCCCTGCGGCTGCGCGGGCACCGCGTCCTCGCCGTGGGGGCGCCCGCCGCCGCCGTCGGCGGTCTGGTCGCCGGGCGGCGGCCCGAGGTCTGCCTGCTGGGGATCGCCGAGCCGGCCGAGGACGCCGACCCGTTCGGCCCGCTGCGGCAGCTGCGGGCGGAGCGGCCCGAGTTGGCCGTCGTGGTGCTCGGCCCGGTCGGCGACCCCGGGCGGGTGGCGGCGGCCTTCGCCGCCGGCGCGGCCGGCTACGTGCGCAGCGACGAGCGGATCGAGGTCGTCGAGCGTGCCGTCGCCCGGGTCCGGGCGGGCGAGGCCGCGGTCGCCGTCGACGTGCTGCGGGGTGCCTTCGAGGCGCTGCTGCGCCCGGCCGCCGAGCCGGACGACGACGCCGTGCGGCTGCTGCGGCTGCTCACCCGGCGCGAGGCCCAGGTGCTGGCGCGGATCGCCGAGGGCGAGGACACCGCGGCGATCGCCGCGGGGATGGGCATCGCCTCCAGCACCGCGCGCACCCACGTCCAGCGGGTGCTGGTGAAGCTGGGCGCCCGCTCCCGGCTGGAGGCGGCGGCGGTGGCCGCCAGGACCGGACTGCTGGACCGGGTGGACCGGTCCGCCTGACCCTTCGCGAACCCCCTCGGATGTTGACTTGTGGTCGGTGGTGTTCGAATATGTTGGAGAGCGAGGAGATCGGAGCAGTCCATCGTGAAGAAGACCGTCACCAAGCTCGCGGACGGCCGCGAGCTCATCTACTTCGACACGGACGGCTCCGTGCTGCGGGACTGTGCCGACCTGCGCCCGCTGGAGCCCGCGGCCAGCCTCTCCGAGATCCGCCGGGACCCGGTCAGCGGCGACTGGGTGACCGTCGCCGCCCACCGGCAGGCCCGCACCTACCACCCGCCGGCCGACGAGTGCCCGCTCTGCCCGTCCCGCGACGGCCGGCTCAGCGAGATCCCCGCCGCCGACTACCAGGTCGCGGTCTTCGAGAACCGCTTCCCGTCCCTGGCCGCCGACGCCGCCGCGCACGCGGCCGACCACCACCACCCGGTCGCCGAGTCCGCCGCCGGCACCGGCCGCTGCGAGGTGGTCTGCTTCACCGCCGACCACGCGAAGTCCTTCGCCGACCTCGACGAGCGGCACGCCCGCCTCGTCCTCGACGCCTGGACGGACCGGACGGCCGAGCTGTCCGCCCTGCCGGACGTGCGCCAGGTGTACTGCTTCGAGAACCGCGGCGCGGAGATCGGCGTCACCCTCGCCCACCCGCACGGGCAGATCTACGCCTTCCCCTTCGTCACCCCGCGCACGGCCCGCGCCGCGGCACGCGCCGCCGACCACCGGGCCCGCACCGGCCGCAACCTCTTCGAGGACCTGCTCGCCGCCGAACGCGCCGACCCCGTCCGGGTGGTGCTGGCCGGCGAGCACTGGACGGCCTTCGTCCCGTTCGCCGCCCGCTGGCCCTACGAGGTGCACCTCCACCCGAACCGCCGGGTGCCCGACCTGACCGGCCTCACCGAGGCCGAACGCGCCGAGCTCCCCGCCGTCCTCCTGGAACTGCTGCGCCGCTTCGACCGGCTGTTCATCGAGCCCGGGCAGAATGAGCAGGCCCAGCCGACGCCGTACATCGCGGCCTGGCACCAGGCGCCCGCCCTCGGAGGAGAGGAGCTGGCACTGCACCTGGAGCTGTTCACGATCCGTCGTACGGTGGGCAAGCTCAAGTTCCTCGCCGGCGTCGAGTCCGGCATGGACGCGTTCGTCAACGACGTGTCGCCCGAGACGGCGGCACAGCGCCTGCGGGAGGTCGCATCATGAGTAAGTACCTGGTCACGGGTGGTGCCGGGTATGTGGGCAGCGTGGTCGCCGCCCACCTGCTGGAGGCCGGACACCAGGTCACCGTGCTCGACGACCTCTCGACCGGCTTCGCCGAGGGCGTCCCGGCGGGTGCCGAGTTCGTCCGCGGCCGGATCCAGGACGCCGCCGAGGTGCTCGACGGCTCCTACGACGGCGTCCTGCACTTCGCCGCCTCCTCGCAGGTCGGCGAGTCCGTCGCCGACCCGGAGAAGTACTGGCGCAACAACGTGGCCGGCTCCCTGGAGCTGATCTCCGCGATGCGCAAGGCCGGTGTGCGCAAGCTCGTCTTCTCCTCCACCGCCGCCGTCTACGGCGAGCCCGAGGCCGTCCCGATCGCGGAGACCGCCCGCACCGCGCCCACCAACACCTACGGCGCCACCAAGCTCGCCGTCGACCACCTGATCACCGGCGAGGCCGTCGCCCACGGCCTCGCCGCCGTCTCGCTGCGCTACTTCAACGTGGCCGGCGCCCACGGTGAGTACGGCGAGCGCCACGACCCCGAGTCGCACCTCATCCCGCTGGTCTTCCAGGCCGCCCTCGGCCAGCGCCCGCACATCGCCGTCTACGGCGACGACTACCCGACCCCGGACGGCACCTGCATCCGCGACTACATCCACGTCGCGGACCTCGCCGAGGCCCACCTGCTCGCCCTCGACGCCGCCCGGCCCGGCGAGCACCTGATCTGCAACCTCGGCAACGGCAACGGCTTCTCCGTCCGCCAGGTCATCGAGTCCGTCAAGCGCGTGACCGGCCGCGAGATCCCCGTCGTCACCGCCGAGCGCCGCCCCGGCGACCCGGCCGTCCTGGTCGCCTCCGCCGCCCGCGCCCGCGAGGCGCTCGGCTGGCGGCCCCGCCGCCCCGAGCTCGACGACATCGTCGCCGACGCCTGGGCCTTCACCCTGGAGAAGCGAGCCCGATGACAGATGCCCAGTCCGTCCGCGACGGCGCCGCCCCGGCAGGGGTCTGGGCTGCGCCCGGCCGGGTCAACCTGATCGGCGAACACACCGACTACAACGACGGCTTCGTGCTGCCCGTGGCCCTGCCGCAGGCCGCCCGCGCCGACGTCCGGCTCCGCACCGACGGCCTGCTCCGCCTGCACAGCGAGCAGGCCGGGGGCGGTCCGGTGGAGCTCGCGGTGGCCGATCTCGTCCCCGGCAGTGTGGACGGCTGGGCCAAGTACCCGGCCGCCGTGGTGTGGACGCTGCGCGCGGCCGGGTACGGGGTCGGCGGCGCCGACGTCCGCATCGACAGCTCGGTGCCGACCGGGGCGGGCCTGTCCTCCTCGGCCGCCATCGAGTGCGTGGTCGCCACCGCCTACAACGACCTGCACGGCCTCGGCCTCGACGGCCCGGCCCTCGCCCGGCTCGCCCAGCGCGCCGAGAACGAGTTCGTCGGCGTGCCCTGCGGGATCATGGACCAGATGGCCTCGGTCTGCTGCACCGAGGGCAACGCGCTCTTCCTGGACACCCGCGACCTCGCCCAGCGGCAGGTCCCGCTCGACCTCGCCGGGGCCGGCCTGCGGCTCCTGGTGATCGACACCCGGGTCAAGCACGACCTCGCCGACGGCGCCTACGCCGAACTGAGGGCCGGCTGCGAACGCGCCGCCGCAACTCTCGGCCTGCCCGCCCTGCGGGACCTCGACCCCGCCGTCCTGGCCGCCGCGCTGGAGCGGCTGCCCGCGGAACTGCGGCCGCTGGTACGGCACGTGGTCACCGAGAACGCCCGCGTCCGGGAGGCGATCGCCCACCTCGACCTCGGCGACCTCGCCGCGCTCGGGCCGATCCTCACCGCCGGGCACGCCTCGCTCCGCGACGACTACGAGGTCTCCTGCCCCGAGACCGACCTCGCGGTCGACACCGCCGTCGCGGCCGGCGCCCTCGGCGCCCGGATGACCGGCGGCGGCTTCGGCGGCTCCGTGATCGCCCTGACCGCCGCCGACACCCTCGACGCGGTCGCCGCCGCCGTCGCCACCGCCTTCACCGACGCCGGCTACGCGGCCCCCCGCACCTTCACCGCCGTCCCGGCCCGGGGCGCGCACCGCATCGGCTGACGGGCACCGGAGCGCGGGGGTGCACCGTTCGCGGTGCGCTCCGTGCCGTCCGCGCGGACCCGGTTCGTGGTTGCTGCGCGAAGGTCAAATCCCTAGGGAATGAAGAAACTTCACCAATCCCCCACCCTTCACGCGCCCCTCCCGTACGCTGAGTCCGGTACCGGTGGGGGGTCGGCGCCGGAGCAGGGGGGACGAACGATGGGACGTACTCGCGTCCTGGTGGTCGACGACCACCGCATCTTCGCCGAGGCGCTGGCCACGGCGCTCGCCGCCGAGCCCGAGATCGAGGTCGGCGCGGCCGGCACCGCCGCCGCCGCCGAACGCGCGCTGGAGCGCGCCGCCGCCGAGGGACGCCCGTACGACATCGTCCTGGTGGACGCCGACCTGACCCCCGCGGTCGGCCGTCCCGGCCAGGCCCGCTCCCGCGACAGGTTCCCCGTCGCGGTCGTGCCGCTGCCGCGCCGCGAGGCCTCGCCGGCGCCGGCGCCCGGCGACGGCATCGCCCTGGTGGCCCGGATCTGTCGCACCCATCCGGCGCTCCGCGCCGTGGTGCTCGCCACCGACGACGACCCGCGCCGCGCCGTGCGCGCGCTGCAGGCGGGGGCGTCGGGCTGGGTCGCCAAGGAGAGCTCGCTGGGGCGGCTGCTGGCCGTCGTCCGCGGGGTGCTGCGTGACGAGACACACCTGCCGCCGGCCCTGCTGACGGGCGTGGTAAGGGAGTTGACCAGTGCCCGGCGCGACCGGACGGAGAGCGAGCGGCTGGTCGGCACGCTGACCCCCCGTGAGGAGGAGGTGCTGCGGTGCATGGTGGCCGGCCTCGGCCGGCAGGCCGTCGCCGAACGGCTGTACCTCTCGCCGCACACCGTCCGCACCCACATGCAGAACGTCCTCGGCAAGCTCGGGGTGCACTCCACCCTCGCCGCCGTCGCGGTGGCCCGCCGGGCGGGCATCACGCCCTCCGAGCCGCTGCCCCCGCCCGCCCCGGCTCAGCCACCGCACCCGCCGACCGTCGCCTCGAACGCAGGCCCGGGCGCCGGCTGAATCGTTTCCTCGCGCCCGCGCCGGGCGGGGGAGCGGCCGGACGCCACACCCAGGTACCGACTCCGTCAGGTCAGGGAGACCGGAGGACAGATGTCGCCCCACAGCACCGCCGCCCGTCCCGATGCACAGCCCGTCCCGGTCGCCGGGGCGGCAGCCGGCCCGCCGGGCCTGCGCACCCTGGTGATCGGCGGTGGCGCCGCGGGGTCGGCGCTGGTCCGCGACCTGATCCGGACCCCGGAGTTCGGCCTCGCCCCGGTCGGCGTCCTCGACGACGACCCCGCCAAGGCGGGCACGGCCGTGGACGGCGTTCCGGTGCTGGGCCCGCTGGCCGGACTGACGCCGCTGGCGGTGGCGCACGGCGCGCAGGTGGTGGTGCTGGCGATCCCGGGGCTGCCGCACCAGCAGGTACGGGCGCTGGCGACGGCGGCGGCCGCGGCCGGGGCGGCCGTCCGCTACCTGCCGTCCTTCCTGTCGGCGCTCCGCCGCGAGGTGGTCGGCTCGGACCTGCGCAGCCTGGACGTCAACACGCTGATCGGCCGGCACGAGGTGCACGTGGTCTCGCCGGACGTCCGGGCGGTGATCGAGGGCCGCCGGGTGCTGGTGACGGGCGCGGGCGGGTCGATCGGCAGCGAGCTCTGCCGCCAGGTGCACGCCTTCAACCCGTCCGAGCTGTACATGCTCGACCACGACGAGTCCAACCTGCACCGGCTCCAGCTGGAGATCTGGGGCGAGGCGCTGCTCACCGACGACTCGCTGGTGATCGCGGACATCCGGGACCGGCCGCGGATCCAGCAGATCTTCCGCGACCTGCGGCCGGAGGTCGTGTTCCACGCGGCGGCGCACAAGCACCTGCCGCTGCTGGAGCGGCACCCGAGCGAGGCGGTGAAGTCCAACGTCCTCGGCACCGACCACCTGGTGGAGGCGGCGCTGGCCACCGGCGTGGAACGGTTCGTGCTGATCTCCACCGACAAGGCGGCCGATCCGACCTCCGTGCTCGGGGCGAGCAAGCGGCTGGCCGAGCTGATCGTCCGGGCGAACGCCCGCGACGCCCGGAACCTGGGCACCGGGGTGTTCTCGGCCGTCCGGTTCGGCAACGTGCTGGGCTCGCGCGGCTCGCTGCTGTCGGTGCTGGAGGAGCAGCTGCGCAGCGGCGGCCCGGTGACCGTCACCCATCCCGACGTGACCCGCTTCTTCATGACCATCGAGGAGGCCGTCGGCCTGGTGCTGGAAGCCGGCCGGATGGCGGAGGGCGGCGAGGTCTTCGTGCTCGACATGGGCGAGCCGGTGCGGATCGTCGACCTGGTGCACAACTTCGCCCGGCAGGTGCAGCTCGGCGCGGAGGACGTGGAGATCCGCTACACCGGCCTGCGGGCGGGAGAGAAGCTCAACGAGGCGCTGTTCTCGGAGGGCGAGGAACGGCTGCCGACCGAGCACGGCCGGATCTTCGCGACGGTGGCCGACGACGGCGGCCCGGAGGACCTGGCGGGCGGCCTGACCGGGCTGTACGCGGCGGCGAAGGTCAACGCGGACGCCGAGGTGCGCGACCGGCTGGCGGAGCTGCTGCCGGGCTACCGGACGCCGGAGGCCGTCCCGGTGCCGGCCCTGGCCACCCCGTACCCGGACGGCTTCTGAGGCGCGGGCGGCCCCGGGCGGGTCGGCGACGGGGCGCGGTCAGCCGGCCTGGTCGAAGGGGGCGACCAGGCAGCGCAGCAGCGCCGCGAGTTCGCCCTGCTGGTCGGAGCTGAGCTGGGCGAGGAGTTCGCGCTCGTGCGCGAGCAGGCCGGCGAGCGCCTGGTCGGCCTTGTCGCGGCCGTCGTCGGTGAGCCGGACGAGCACGCCTCGCCGGTCGTCCGGGTCGGGCAGCCGGCGGACGAGGTTCTTGCCGGTGAGCCGGTCGATCCGGTTGGTCATGGTGCCGGAGGTGACCAGGGTCTGGGTGAGCAGCTGGCCGGGGGAGAGCTGGTAGGGGGAGCCGGCCCGGCGCAGCGCCGTCAGCACGTCGAACTCCCACGGCTCCAGGCCGTGCTCGGCGAACGCGGTGCGGCGGGCACGGTCCAGGTGCCGGGCGAGTCGGCTGACCCGGCTGAGCACCTCGAGCGGTTCCACGTCGAGGTCGGGGCGCTCTCGGCGCCATGCTGCGACCAGGCGGTCGACCTCGTCCTCCATGACGATCAGTGTATCGGGGGTTGTGTCGATGTGAAGTCTCTTGACATCGAGAGTTTTCGCGCGCACCCTCTCGACTGGATATCTTGATGTCGAGATACTTCGGAGACCGCCATGCCCGCCACCGCCTGGGACCCCGCGCAGTACCTCCGCTTCGCCGACGAACGCACCCGCCCGCTGCACGAACTCGTCGCCCGGATGCCCGCCCTGCCGGCCGCCCCCGTCGTCCTCGACCTCGGCTGCGGCCCCGGCAACTCCACCGCCGTCCTGCGCGAACGCTGGCCCGACGCCCACCTCACCGGCGTCGACAACTCCGCGGACATGCTCGCCACCGCCCGTACCGACGGCGAACCGCACGCCGCCTACCTCCTGGCCGACGCCCGCACCTGGGACCCGGCCGGCGCCGCCCCCGACGCGATCGTCTCCAACGCCACCCTGCAGTGGCTCAACCCCGACGGCGCCGACCGCGCCGACCACCTGCCCCTGGTCGCCCGCTGGGCGGCCGCCCTGCGACCCGGTGGGGTGCTCGCCTTCCAGGTGCCCGGCAACTTCGACGCGCCCAGCCACACCCTGCTCGCCGGGCTCCGCGGCAGCGCCCGCTGGCGGGACGCCCTCGGCGAGGGCGCCGAACGGGCCGGCGTGCACGACAGCGCCGAGTACCTGCAGACCCTGCTCGGGGCCGACTGCACCGCGGACGTCTGGGAGACCACCTACCTGACCCTGCTCACCGGCCCCGACCCGGTGCTGCAGTGGGTCAAGGGCACCGCCCTGCGGCCCGTCCTCTCCCGGCTCACCGACCCGGCCGACCGGGAGGAGTTCCTCGCCGCCTACGGCGCCCTCCTGCGCGAGGCCTACCCGGCCGGGGAGCACGGCACCGTCTTCCCCTTCCGCCGCATCTTCGCCGTCGCACAACGCCGGTAGGGGGATCACCCCAGGGGCGCGCGGGCGGCCGAGGCGGCCCCCTACTTGTGGAAGTGGTGGTGGCCCGGCATGGCCGGGTGGCGGCCGAGGAGGACGACGCCGCCCACCACCGCCAGCAGCCCCACCACCTGGAAGGCCACCGCGACCGGGGTCACCCGCAGGCGGTCGCCGAGGAAGCCGACCGCGCAGGCGATCCCGGTCAGCGGCTGGGCCGCGGTCAGCGCGGGCAGCGACATCCGCAGCGGCGCCGCCTCGAAGGCCGACTGCACCAGCAGCAGGCCGACCACGCCGATCACCACCACCGCGTACGGCTGCCAGCTGTGCACCACCGCGCCGATGCCGTGCTCGTCCAGCCGCTCGGTGGTCATCCGGGTCAGGGCGTCCTGCAGCCCGTAGAGCAGTCCCGCGGCGAGCGCGAGCAGGGTGGCCTCCTCGAAGAGCGGCATGTGCTTGGCGACGAGCACCAGCAGCACGGCCAGCCCCGAGACGATGCCGACCACCAGCCAGAAGCGCAGGTGGCCGGCCTCGGTGCCGCCGCCCTGCGGACGGCCCGCCACGATGAAGGAGGTCACCCCCAGGGCGATCAGCGCCACTCCGGCCCAGCCGGAGCGGCCCAGTCGTGTCCCGGTGAGCCTGCGGGCCATCAGCATGGCGAACACCAGGTTGGTGGCGAGCAGCGGCTCGACGAGTGCCACCTCGCCCTGGCTCAGCGCGACCGCGCTGAGCACCAGGCCGGCGATCATGAAGCCGAGGCCGATCAGCCAGTCCGGCATCCTCGCCAGGTCGAGGAGCAACCGCCAGTGCAGCAGGTCGCTCTTGGGGGCACGCTGGGCGGCGTGCTGCTGCAGCACGAAGCCCAGGCCCAGGCAGCAGGCCGCCCCCACTGCCAGAATGAAGACCGCCACGCGACCACCTCGGTGCCGTCACACCCGTCGTTCGCCCACCAGCTTCGGATGCCGCTCCAGGCCCTCCAGGCCGTGCCACGCCAGATTCACCAGATGGGCGGCCACTTCGGCCTTCTGCGGCTTGCGCACCTCCAGCCACCACTGGCCGGTGAGCGCGACCATCCCGACCAGCATCTGCGAGTACATCGGTGCCAGCCGGGGATCGAATCCCCGGGACTTGAACTCCAGTCCCAGGATGTCCTCGACCTGGGTGGCGATGTCGCTGATCAGCGAGGCGAAGCTGCCGGTCGACTGCGCGACCGGCGAGTCCCGGACGAGGATCTTGAAACCGTCGGTCGAGGTGTCGATGTAGTCCATCAGCGCGAAGGCCGCCTGCTCCAGCAGCTCGCGGGAGTGCCCGCCGGTCAGCGCCCCGGTCACCATGTCCAGCAGCAGCTGCATCTCCCGGTCGACCACGACGGCGTACAGCCCCTCCTTGCCGCCGAAGTGCTCGTAGACGACGGGCTTGGAGACCCCGGCGCGCTCGGCGATCTCCTCGACCGAGGTGCCGTCGTAGCCGCGCTCCGCGAAGACCGACCGGCCGATCTCCAGCAGCTGCTCGCGCCGCTGCTTGCCGGTCATCCGGACCCGGCCGCCCGCCCGCCCGCCGCGCGCGGCCGGTGCGGAGCGGGTGCGGCCCACCGCGGCGCCGTCCCCGCCGGTCGCGTGCTGGTGGCCGTCCGCGGTGTCTGCGTTGCTCCCGTTCACCCCTACATCATGCTGCAGCGGGCGGGTCATACGGCGCGGCGGGCGTCGATCCGCTCGGCCCCCGGCCAGCGGACGTCGGTCGCCCAGCCCGCACGCTCGAACCAGCGGATCAGGCGGGCCGAGGAGTCGACCTGGCCGCGCAGCACACCGTGCCGGGCGCTGGTCGGGTCGGCGTGGTGCAGGTTGTGCCAGGACTCGCCGCAGGAGAGCACCGCCAGCCACCAGACGTTGCCGGACCGGTCGCGGGACTTGAACGGCCGCTCGCCGACGGCGTGGCAGATCGAGTTGATCGACCAGGTCACGTGGTGCAGCAGGGCGATCCGCACCAGCGAACCCCAGAAGAAGGCGGACAGCGCCCCCTGCCACGACATCGCGACCAGTCCGCCGACCACCGGCGGGATCAGCAGCGACAGGGCCGTCCAGAGCCAGAACAGCCGGGAGACCCGCCTTATGGCCGGGTCGGCGATCAGGTCCGGGGCGTACTTGTGCTGCGGGGTCTGCTCCTCGTCGAAGAGCCAGCCCATGTGCGCCCAGAACAGGCCCTTCACCAGGGCCGGCACGCTCTCGCCGTACCGCCACGGGGAGTGCGGGTCGCCCTCCTTGTCGCTGAACCGGTGGTGCTTGCGGTGGTCGGCCACCCAGCGCACCAGCGGCCCCTCCACGGCGAGGCTGCCGGCCACCGCCATGGCGATGCGCAGCGGGCGGGCGGCCTTGAAGGAGCCGTGCGTGAAGTAGCGGTGGTAGCCGACGGTGATGCCGTGGCAGGTCACGAAGTACATGACGGTCGCGATCGCGACGTCCGTCCAGCCGAGGCCCCACCCCCAGGCCACCGGGACGGCGGCCAGCAGGGCCAGGAAGGGGACGGCGATGAACAGGCCCAGGGTGATCCGCTCGGCCATTCCCTGTTTCTCCCCGCCGAGGGTCGCGGAGACCTGGGCGGGTGGCTTCTGCGCCGCCATGGTGGGTGCTGCACCGGCCTGCATGGTCATGGGGGCGTCCTCGGGAGGGAGCGGAACCTACGTATGCGTAACCTACGGCATCGTAGGTTCCGCGGCATCCGATGGGAAGACGTGTCGCACCGGCGGGACTCCGGAGGGTGGTGGATGCAGAGCGGCGCACCCCGTACTCTTAGCCCTGCATTGCCCGCCGACGTCCGTCGGCGCGTCACCCGTGCACGGCATCCGTCCCGGATCGTCTAAGGGCAGGACAGCTGGTTTTGGTCCAGCTTATGGGGGTTCGAATCCTCCTCCGGGAGCTCCGCACACAGCCCCGACCGTCCGGCAGGCGCGCCCGACCCTCCCTCAGAACAACCGAGGAGCCCTCCGCGTGACTGCCAAGAAGACCGCTGCCGTGATCGTGCTCGCCGCCGGCGGCGGCACCCGGATGAAGTCCAACCGGCTGCCGAAGGTGCTGCACGAGATCTGCGGCCGGTCCCTCGTCGGTCACGCCGTCGCCGCCGCCCGGGAGCTGGAGCCCGAGCACCTCGTCGTGGTCGTCGGCCACCTGCGCGAGCTCGTCGCCGCCCACCTGGAGCAGCACTACGCGGGCGTGCGCACCGCCGTCCAGGAGCAGCAGAACGGCACCGGCCACGCCGTCCGCACCGCCCTCGACGCGCTGACCGCCGACGGCACCGCCCTCGACGGCACCGTGCTCGTCACCACCGGCGACGCCCCGCTGCTCACCGGCGCCACCCTGCGGGCCCTCGCGGAGGCGCACGCCGAGCAGGGCAACGGCGTCACCGTGCTGACCGCCGTGGTGCCGGACGCGAACGGCTACGGCCGGATCCTGCGCGACGACCACGGCGCGGTCGCCGCGATCGTCGAGCACAAGGACGCCACCGACGAGCAGCGCGCCGTCTCCGAGATCAACTCCGGTGTGTTCGCCTTCGACGCGAAGCTGCTCGCCGAGGCGCTCGGCCGGCTCACCACCGACAACGTCCAGGGCGAGGAGTACCTCACCGACACCCTGGAGATCCTGCGCACCGGCGGCCACCGGGTCGGCGCCGTGGTCGCCGACGACTTCCGCGACATCCTGGGCATCAACGACCGGGTGCAGCTCGCCGAGGCCCGCCGGATGCTCAACGACCGGCTGCTGGAGCAGGCCATGCGGGCCGGCGTCACCGTCGTCGACCCGGCCACCACCTGGTTCGACGTCCAGGTGAGCTACGAGCCGGACGCGGTCGTGCTGCCCGGCACCCAGCTGCAGGGCGCCACCCACCTGGGCGAGGGCTGCACCGTGGGCCCGAACTCCACCGTGACCGACAGCACCATCGGCGCCGGCGCCACCGTGAGCAACGCCACGGTGATCGAGGCCGAGGTCGGCGAGTCCGCCTCGGTGGGCCCCTACGCCTACCTCCGCCCGGGCGCCAAGCTCGCCCGCAAGGCCAAGGCCGGCACCTACGTCGAGATCAAGAACTCCGAGCTCGGCGAGGGCGCCAAGGTGCCGCACCTCTCGTACATCGGCGACGCGACGATCGGTGAGGGCAGCAACGTCGGCGCGGCCTCCGTCACCGTCAACTACGACGGCGTCAACAAGCACCGCACCGTGATCGGGGCGCACTGCCGCACCGGCTCGGACAACATGTTCATCGCCCCGGTGACCGTCGGCGACGGCGCCTACACGGCGGCCGGCTCGGTGATCTACCAGGACGTCCCGGCCGGTTCGCTGGGCGTCGCCCGGGCGCAGCAGCGGAACATCGCCGGCTGGGTCGCCCGCAAGCGCCCCGGCACGGCCGCCGCCGAGGCGGCCGCCAAGGCCGAGGCGTCCGGGACGCCCGAGGCCTGAGCGGCTGCGGGGGATCTTGGGAAGCGGTCCCGGGGCGGACGGTCCCCTGCGCACCGCGTAACCTGGAGTACATACGTGCGCCACTGGGTTGACCGTACTCGTCCCGGCGTACCCCAAATCCCCCGCCGACCGACGTCCCCGAGCGCTGCTGCCCGGGTGCGCCGTGGCGGGTCCATGTGCGGCAGCAACGCGAGGAGACGGTGCAGTGAGCGGGATCACGACGTCGGGTGAGAAGAAGCTCAAGCTCTTCTCCGGCCGTGCCCACCCCGAGCTGGCGGAGGAGGTGGCCCGGGCGCTCGACACCGAACTGGTTCCCACCAAGGCCCTGGACTTCGCGAACGGTGAGATCTACGTCCGCTTCCTGGAGTCGGCCCGCGGCGCGGACTGCTTCGTGATCCAGAGCCACACGGCTCCGATCAACCAGTGGATCATGGAACAGCTGATCATGATCGACGCGCTGAAGCGGGCCTCGGCGCACAGCATCACGGCGATCCTGCCGTTCTACGGCTACGCCCGGCAGGACAAGAAGCACCTCGGCCGCGAGCCCATCTCGGCCCGCCTGGTCGCCGACCTGCTCCGCCAGGCCGGTGCCGACCGCCTGATGGCCGTGGACCTGCACACCGCGCAGATCCAGGGCTTCTTCGACGGCCCGGTGGACCACCTGTTCGCGCTGCCGATGCTGGCCGACTACGTGGGCGAGCGGGTCGACCGCACCAAGCTCACCATCGTCTCGCCGGACGCCGGCCGGGTGAAGGTCGCCGACCAGTGGTGCGACCGCCTGAACGCCCCGCTGGCGATCATCCACAAGCGCCGCGACATGACGCAGGCCAACACGATCCTGTCCGCCGAGGTCGTCGGCGACGTCAAGGGCCGGGTCTGCGTCCTGGTCGACGACATGATCGACACCGCCGGCACCATCTGCGCCGCCGCCGACGCGCTCTACGACAACGGCGCCGCCGACGTGATCGTCGCGGCCACCCACGGCGTGCTCTCCGGCCCGGCCGCGGACCGCCTGAAGAACTCCCGCGTCAGCGAGTTCGTCTTCACCAACACCCTGCCCACCCCGCAGCAGCTGCAGCTGGACAAGGTGACCACCCTCTCGATCGCCCCCTCGATCGCCGCCGCGATCAAGGAGGTCTTCGAGGACGGTTCGGTGACCAGCCTCTTCGAGGGCGTGCACTGACCGTCCGCCCCGGACGTCCGGCCCCCGCACGCCGCGCGTGCGGGGGCCGATTTCACGTTGACGCCACCACCGGTTAGACTCGTGGAACTGCTCGGCGAGGGATGCCGTGTGCCCGTACGGGTGCCGCAACCGTGATCGACGCGCTGCTTCCAGTAGTCGTCCGCCGCCGAGCGACCCCCAAGGTACTTGAGGGTGTGGCCCGGCGGTTTTTGTCGTTCCTGCACCCGCGCCAGTCTTTCTCCCGAGGAGTGCAGTCGTGTCCGAGATCCGCCTTGCCGCCGAGACCCGCACCGAGTTCGGCAAGGGTGCCGCCCGTCGCGCCCGCCGCGCCGGCTTCGTCCCCGGTGTCGTCTACGGCCACGGCCACGCGCCGGTCCACCTGAACCTGCCCGGCCACGACCTGATGATGGCCCTCAAGACCCCGAACGCCCTGCTGGTCGTCCCGATCGAGGGCAAGGACGAGTACGTCCTGCCGAAGGCCGTCCAGCGCGAGGCCATCAAGCGCAGCATCGAGCACGTCGACCTGCTCCTCGTGAAGCGCGGCGAGAAGGTCACCGTCGAGATCCCGGTCCACACCGAGGGCGAGCTGGCCCCCGGCGGCAACCTGATCGAGAACGTGCTGAACGCCCTCCCGATCGAGGCCGAGGCCACCCACCTGCCCGAGTCGGTCACCGTCTCCGTCGAGGGCCTGGAGGCCGGCGCCTCCATCACCGCCGGTGACATCGCCCTGCCGAAGGGCGCGACCCTGGCCGTCGAGGCCGACGCCGTCGTGCTGCAGGTCATCGGCGCCCAGGCCCCCGAGGCCACCGAGGAGGAGGCCGCCGAGGGCGAGGCCGTCGAGGCCTGATCCCCACCGGATCCGCTTCCGCCGCCCCCGGCCGCTCCTGACCCCAGGAGCGGCCGGGCATCCGCGCCTCCACCGGCACGGCCGTGCAGCAGAGCAACTGCCACCCCTTCCGGTACGGCCGCTGGCTGTGGATGCACAAC
>NZ_JBFBJY010000045.1:0-68336 GCF_040702125.1 Kitasatospora sp. NPDC085895
CTCTGGGGGCCCGGCTTTATTACTAGGGCTCCACCCCGCACGGGGGCTTGCCCCCGCCCCCCCCGGGGGGGGGGCCCCGGGGGCGGGGCGGGCCCCGCCCCTCGTGGTGCACCTGCCGCCCGGTCAGCCGGCCGCGGAGCGGTACTTGCGGACCGACAGCCAGGAGAACAGCGCCGTGATCACCAGCGACCAGACGATCGACACCGGCACCGCGTGCTGCATCGGCCAGGCGTCGTCGACCGGGCCGACCTGGTTGCCGAACAGGTCGCGGCAGGCCTGGACGGTCGCCGAGAACGGGTTCCAGTAGGCGATCGGCTGCAGCCAGCCCGGCATCGAGCTGATCGGCACGAAGGCGTTGGAGACGAAGGTCAGCGGGAAGAGCCAGATCAGGCCGGCCGAGGTGGCCGCCTCCGGGCTGCGCACGGACAGGCCGATCAGCGCGCCGATCCAGGAGAAGGCGTAGCCGAGCAGGAGCAGCAGCCCGAAGGCCGCCATCGCCTTCCAGAAGCCCTCGTGGATGCGCCAGCCGACCAGCAGGGCGACCAGGGCGAGCACCATCAGGATGAAGGCGGTCTGCACCAGGTCGGCGAGGGTCCGGCCGACCAGGACGGCCGAGCGGGTCATCGGCAGCGAGCGGAAGCGGTCGACCAGGCCCTTGGTCATGTCCTCCGCGATGCCGGCCGAGGCACCGGCGGTCGCGAAGGTGACGGTCTGCGCGAAGATGCCGGCCATCAGGAACTGGATGTAGGCGTCGTGGCTGGCCTGCGTCCCGGGGATCTGGATCGCGCCGCCCATCACGTACGAGAAGAGCAGCACGAACATCACGGGCTGGAGCAGCCCGAAGACCACGATCTCGGGGATGCGGAGCATCCGGCGCAGGTTGCGGCGGGCGACGACCCAGGAGTCGTGCAGCATCGCGGCGAGCCCGGTGCGCCGGCGCGGGACGGCGTGGCCGATGGCGTGCTCGGTGGCGGTGGTCGCCATCTCAGGACTCCTTTCCGTGGCCGTGGCGGCCCCGGGCCTGCTTCTGCGGTCCGTTCCCGCCGTTCTCCTCGGCCTCGGTGGCGTGGCCGGTGAGGGAGAGGAAGACGTCGTCGAGGGTGGGGCGGCGCAGGCCGATGTCGTCGATCTCGATCGAGCGGGCGTCGAGCTCGCGGATGACGTCGGCGAGCACCTTGGAGCCGCCGCTGACCGGGACGGTGATCCGGCGGGTGTTGCGTTCCACGGCCGGCTCGCCCTTGGCGTAGGGGGTGAGGGCGGCAACGGCCCCGGCGACCTCGTCCGGGCGGTGCACCACCAGTTCGATGCGTTCGCCGCCGATCGTCGCCTTGAGCTCGTCGGCGGTGCCGCGGGCGATCACCCGGCCGTGGTCGACCACCGCGATGTCGTGGGCGAGGCGGTCGGCCTCCTCCAGGTACTGGGTGGTGAGCAGCAGGGTGGTGCCCTGGTCGACGAGGTTCTCGATGACCTCCCACAGGGCGAGGCGGTTGCGCGGGTCGAGGCCGGTGGTGGGCTCGTCCATGAACATCACCGGGGGGCGGACGACCAGGGCGGCGGCGAGGTCGAGGCGGCGGCGCATGCCTCCGGAGTAGGTCTTGGCGGTGCGGTCGGCGGCCTCGGCGAGGTTGAACCACTCCAGCAGTTCCAGGGCGCGGGCCTTCGCGTCGCGGGCGCTCATCTGGTACAGCTCGCCGACCATCTGGAGGTTCTCGCGACCGGTGAGGTACTCGTCGACGGCGGCGTACTGGCCGGAGAGGCCGATCAGGCCGCGCACCTCGTTGGGGTGCCGGAGCACGTCCAGTCCGGCCACCGCGGCTCGGCCGGAGTCGGGTCGGAGCAGGGTGGTGAGCACCCGCACGGCGGTGGTCTTGCCGGCGCCGTTCGGGCCGAGCAGGCCCAGCACGGTGCCTTCGGGCACGTCGAGGCTGACGCCGTCGAGGGCGCGGACGTCACCGAAGGTCTTGACCAGGTCCTCGGCTTGGATGGCTGGCGCCATGGCCTGCCTCATCTCCTGTTTGTCCGGTATGTCGTCTGATCGTCACACAGGTGCCCGGCCGGGCGGATCCCGAATCTCGCGATGCATCGCGAGAGGATGGCAGCTTGCGATATATCGCGTCAAGGGGTGCGGCGGTGCGCCACCCGCACGGCGGAGCGGTCCTACTGCGTGACCACGTACCCCGCGGCGCGCAGCTCACCGGTCACCACCGCGCAGTGTTCCGGCCCCTTGGTCTCCAGGTGCAGGTCCACCTCGACCTCGGTCAGCCCCAGCCGCGGGTCGATCCGCACGTGCGCGACGTCCAGCACGTTGGCGTCCACCCGGGTGAGCACCCCCAGCAGGTCGGCCAGCGCCCCCGGCCTGTCCGCCAGCCGCACCCGCAGCGACAGGTAGCGGCCGGCTGCCGCCAGACCGTGCCGCAGCACCCGCATCATCAGCTGCGGGTCGATGTTGCCGCCGGACAGCACCGCCACCACCGGGCCCTCGAAGCCCTCCGGCCGCTCCAGCAGGGCCGCGATCGGGCTCGCCCCGGCCGGCTCCACCACCAGCTTCAGCCGCTCCAGGCCGACCAGCAGCGCCCGCGACAGCGCGTCCTCGGAGACCGTGCGGACACCGTCGGCCAGCGTGTTCACCACCTCGAACGGGATGTCACCGGGCCGGCCCACCATGATCCCGTCCGCCATCGTGGCGATCCCCGGCAGCGACACCGGGTGCCCGGCCGCCAGCGACGGCGGGTACGCGGCCGCGCCCGCCGCCTGCACCCCGACCACCCGCACGTCCGGGCGCAGCGGCTTCACCGCCGCCGCGATCCCGGCGATCAGCCCGCCGCCGCCGACCCCGACCAGGATCGTGCGGACCTCCGGGCACTGCTCCAGGATCTCCAGGCCCACCGTGGCCTGGCCGGTCACCACGTCCCAGTGGTCGAAGGGGTGGATGAACACCGCGCCGGTCGCCTCCGACCAGCGCTGCGCCGCCTGCAGGGCCTCGTCGACGGTGGCGCCGTGCAGCCGCACCTCGGCGCCGTAGTCGCGGGTCGCCGCCACCTTGGGCAGCGGGGCGCCGGTCGGCATGAAGACGGTGGCGGGCACCCCGAGCAGCGAGGCCGCCAGCGCCACGCCCTGCGCGTGGTTGCCGGCGCTCGCGGCGACGACCCCGCCGGCCTTCTGCACCGGCGTCAGCCCGGCGATCCGCACGTACGCGCCGCGCAGCTTGAACGAGCCGGTGCGCTGCAGGTTCTCGCACTTGAGGTGGACGGGCGAGCCCACCAGCGCGGACAGGTACCGGCTCGACTCCATCGGCGTCACCCGGGCGATCCCGGCCAGCATCTTCTGGGCGCCGCGGACGTCGTCGAGGGTGACCGGCCAGCTCTGCATGCGGATCAGCGTACGGCCGCGGGCTGCCTGCGACCGGCAGCGACCGGCGACGCCGGGCCTGTTCCCGGGCCGGGCCGTCGCGCGTACGCTGCTGGCTCCGAGCACCCGTACCGCCTCTGGAACGTGAGCCGCGATGACGACCCCCTCGCCCCCGGCCGCCCCCGGCAACGACCCCCTCCACAGCCAACTCCACTACCAGGTGGCGGTGTTCGCCCGTCGGCTGGAGCAGGCCCGGCACGGCGCGGTCGGCTCGCTGGACCGTGCCGCCTACCTGCTGCTGGACGAGCTGCAGCGCCGCGGCCCGGCCAGCGTGAAGACCCTCGCCGCGGCGCTCGGCGTCGACTCCTCCACCGTCACCCGGCAGGCCGCGCCGCTCGTCGAGGCGGACCTGGTCGGCCGGGTCCCGTACCCGGCCGACCGGCGTGCCGTGCACCTCGCCCTGACCCCGCTCGGCAGCCACAGGCTCACCGAAGTACGGGCCGGACGGGAGGAGTTGATGCGCCACCTGACGGCGGACTGGCCCGCCGACGAGCGGCGGGCCTTCTGCGCCCTGCTGGCCCGCTTCAACGACTCGCTGGAGTCGTACTCGGCGGGCCGTCAGTCCTGACCGGGCCGCGCGGGGCTCAGCCCAGCGCCTGGCGCAGGTCGGCGAGCAGGTCGTCGACCGACTCGATGCCGACCGAGATCCGCACCAGGTCGGCCGGCACCTCCAGCGCCGAACCCGCCACCGAGGCGTGCGTCATCCGGCCCGGGTGCTCGATCAGCGACTCCACGCCGCCCAGCGACTCGCCGAGGGTGAACAGCTGCGCCCGGTTGCAGACCTCGACCGCCGCCTCCTCGCCGCCGTGCACGCGGAAGGAGACCATGCCGCCGAAGGCCTTCATCTGCTTGGCCGCGATGTCGTGGCCGGGGTGCTCGGGCAGGCCCGGGTAGAGCACCTGGCTGACCTTCGGGTGGCCGGCCAGCAGCTCGGCGACCTTCTCGGCGTTGGCGCTGTGCCGGTCCATCCGGACGCCCAGCGTCTTGATGCCGCGCAGCACCAGCCAGGCGTCGAACGGGCCGGAGACCGCGCCCATCGCGTTCTGGTGGTACGCGACCTCTTCGCCGAGGCCGGCGTCGGCCAGCACCAGCGCGCCGCCGACCACGTCCGAGTGGCCGCCCATGTACTTGGTGGTGGAGTGCACCACGGCGTCGGCGCCGAGCGCGATCGGCTGCTGCAGGTAGGGGCTGGCGAAGGTGTTGTCCACCACCAGCAGGGCGCCGGCGGCGTGCGCCACCTCGGCCAGCGCGGTCAGGTCGGTGATGCCCAGCAGCGGGTTGGACGGGGTCTCCACCCACACCGCGCGGGTGTTCGGACGGAGCTGGGCGCGGACGTCCGCGAGGTCCTGGGTGTTGGCGACGGAGAACTCCACGCCCCACCGGGTGAGGACCTTCGCGAACAGCCGGAACGTGCCGCCGTAGGCGTCGTTCGGGATCACGATGTGGTCGCCCGGCTTGAGGATCGTGCGCAGCAGGGTGTCCTCGGCCGCGAGGCCGGAGGCGAAGGCGAGGCCGCGCGCGCCTCCCTCGATCGCCGCGAGGCACTCCTCCAGCGCGGTTCTGGTCGGGTTGGCGGAACGGCTGTACTCGTACCCGCCCCGCAGGCCGCCCACCCCGTCCTGCTTGTACGTGGACACCTGGTAGATCGGCGTGACGACGGCCCCGGTCTGGGGGTCTGCTTCCTGACCCGCGTGGATGGCGAGGGTCTCGAAGCCCTGGGGAAGCTGGTGCTCGGTCATGCCCATGAGCCTAGTCCGCGGGGGCCCGGCCGCACGGGCTGAGCGCACGTCCGGTGCCGCGCCGTCGGCCGGTGCGGCCGCGGCCGGTCGGGGCGGGCCCGCCGGCAGCTGCCCGGAGGACCCGGTCCGGCCTGGTAGATCCCTCCGTCCGCGGCCGGTCCGACCGCTACGATCGCGCGTCCGCACATCCGATCGAGAGATCCGATCGGCCGTCCCCGGGGGAACCGAAACCGTGGGCACGACCCCGCCGCCCGCCGTCGAGGCCCGCGGCGGCGCTGTCACAGCCGCCTGACAGGATGCGCGGGTGCCCGACACCCGTACACCGGTCCGCCCCGACTTCCGGGGCGACTTCGAGATCCACCTGACCGTCGCCCCGCAGCAGGGCCCGGCGCTCGCCGCCTGGGCCGCGGGGCGCGGCCTCAAGGTCGTCGACATCGAGCTCGCCCGGGGCGCCGCCCCGCGGCAGCCGATGCTCACCCTGACCGTCTCCGGCACCCTCGCCGAGGCCGAGGCGCTCGCCGCCCGGACGGGGGCGGAGGCCGACTCCGCCGGGTTCGCCGTGCTCCGCACCAAGATCGAGGCCGCGCCCTGGACGGCGGGCGTCCCCGCCAGCGACGGGCAGGCCCGGGCCCTCGGCCCGGCGTACTACTTCGAACACCACGTCAAACTGCTGCTGGACGCGCCGCCCGGGCCCGCGCTGGCCGCCGCGGCCGAGCGCCACGACGCCCACCTGTCCCGCAACGCCCGGCGCACCCGGCCCGACGGACAGGTCGAGTTCTTCGTCACCCAGCGCTGCCGCCTGGTCGGCGCCGACACCGCCGGCCGCCGCCTGGACGCCCTGCTCGCCGACCTCGCCGGCCACCGGATCGCCTCCGTCGAGCGGGAGTTCGCCGTGCTCGACACCACCGAGGCGCTGGACGCCGGCTGGATCGCGGAAGCCCGTCCCGCGGACGCCCACCCCACCCAGGACACCGCCGAAAGGACCTCCCGATGACCAACTCCTCCTGGCAGGAACTCGGCTACGGCCCCTGGAGCGAGCAGCTCAGCCTCCCGCACACGAACCCCACCGACAGCGAACGCACCGAGCTCGAACTCCCCCGCTCGATCCGGCCGGTGGCCGGCGAGGGCGTCGTCCAGCGGGCGGTCTTCGACCCCTCGCTGCGCGGCTACGTCAAGGCGATGCGGGCCGGCGACCCGGAGTTCGCCGACGCGGCCACCGGCGCCCGCTGGTACGCCGCCCGGCGGGAGGCCCTGGACACCGTGCTCGCCGCCGTCGCCTCCTCCCCCTGGGCCGGACACCTGGTGCTGCGCGGATCGGTGCTGCTCACCGCCTGGTTCGGGACGGACGCCCGCGAGCCCGGCGACCTCGACTTCATCGTCACACCGGCCGACTGGGAGCTCGACGACCCGCGCACCGACGGCCTGCTCACCGGGCTGGCGGCCGCCGCCGAGGCGCTCTCCGGCACCGTCCGGCTGCACGCCGACCGGGCCGTCCGGGACGAGATCTGGACGTACGACCGCGTCCCGGGGCGCCGCCTCGTCCTGCCGTGGAGCGCCGACGGCCTGCCCGAGGGCACCGTCCAGCTGGACTTCGTCTTCACCGAGCCGCTGGCCGCCGAACCCGTCCGCACCGCCGTGCCTCCGCTCTCCGGCTCCGGCACGCCCGCCGAACTGCGCACCGCCGACCGCGAGCTCTCGCTCGCCTGGAAGATCCTCTGGCTGGTCAACGACGGCTTCGCCCAGGGCAAGGACCTGTACGACGCCGTCCTGCTCGCCGAGTCCGCCCCGCTCCGCTACGAGCTGCTGCGGGACGTCTTCCTCACGTCCCACCCGTGGTGGGCCACCCGGCCTCTGGTCACCGATGACGTCGCCGAGCCGCTGGAGCGCGTCGAGTGGGACGAGTTCCGCAAGGAGCACCCGCAGGTCGGCACCGCCGAGGAGTACGGCGAGCGGCTGCTCGCCGCCCTCGCCCCGACCTTCGGCGGCCGCAGCGAGGAGGAGCTCCGCGCGGTGTGGCTGCCGCCGGAGTCCACCACGGGATCCGACGGCACCGGCGCGCGTTGAACCCACCGCGCACCCGACCCGCCGGACACCCGGAGCAGGCCTTGCTGTTCAACCGCCACAAGAGCGCTCTCGTCACCCGCCGACCAGGCGCTGCCCGGCCGAGCCCTACCACCAGCAGTACCTCTCCGAGGCCAAGAACCCCAACGGCTGCTGCGGCCTCGGCGGCACCGGCGCCCCCTGCCCGATCGGCGTCGCGCGGACGAACGGCTGACCGGCCGGTGACGACGGCCCGGGAGCTGTACCGGGCGATGCCGCGCGACGACGTCGCCCCGCGGCTGCGCGCCCTCCCCGGGCCCTGACCGGCGTTCGCGGGCCGGGCGGTCGCTTCTCCGTGGCAGCCGTGCGCGGCGCGGCGGAGACTGGGGGTGTCGGCAGGGTGGCCCGGGTGGGTCGCCCCCGTTCGGAGGAGATGCGCGATGGCCGGTCTTGTCCGCATGAGCCTGGACTCGCCCGAGGAGGTCCGTCCGTTCGAGGACGGCCGCGGCCGCATGGAACTGGTCAACCAGGAGGGCGGCGGCGTGGGCCGCGGCACCTTCGAACCCGGCTGGCAGTGGTCGAAGCACGTCAAGCCGATCGCCGGCACGGAGAGCTGCCGGGCCTCCCACACGGGGTACGTGGTCTCCGGCCGGATGAAGGTCGTGATGGACGACGGGCAGGAGGAGGAGTTCGGCCCGGGCGACTTCATGATCTGCCCGCCGGGGCACGACGCGTGGGTGCTCGGCGACGAGGCGTGCGTGGTGATCGACTGGCAGGGCTTCGCCGACTACGCCAAGCGGTCCTGACGGGCCGGCCCCGCCCGACGGCGACCCGCCACCGCGGGGCGCCGCCGGTCGCCGGGCGGATCAGACGGCGCTGCCGGCCGTCCAGGCGGCCCAGCTCAGGTTCCAGCCGTTGAGGCCGTTGGCCGGGTCGACCGTCCGGTCGCCGGAGTTGACGACCTCGACGACGTCGCCGACCAGCGACTCCTTGAAGAAGACGGCGCCGTCGGTCTGCGGGTCGCCCGCGCCCTTGACGTCGCGCAGCGCGATGCAGCCGTGGCTGAGGTTCTGCTCGCCGAAGGCGCTCCCGGGCGACCAGTAGTTGCCGTGGATGAAGGTGCCCGAGGTGGTGAGGCGCTGGGCGTGCGGCACGTCGGGGATGTTGTACTCGTCGCCGAGGCCGACGGTCTGGGAGTCCATCTTGGTCTGCAGGTACTGCTCGGCGATGACGAGCTTGCCGCCCCAGGTCCGGGTGGCGGGGGCGCCGCCGATGATCGGGTAGGTGGCGGTGACCACGCCGTCGGTGGTGACGGTGAGGGTGTCGGCGGAGAGGTCGGCGACGCTGGTGCGACTGCGGCCGACGGTGAAGCTGACGTCCTTGGACTGGGTGCCGTAGACGCCCTTGGCGCCCTCGACGTCCTTGAGCCGCAGGCTGAGGGTGACGACCGTGCCCTTGGCCCAGTACTCCTGCGGGCGGAAGTCGAGCCGGGTGCTGGAGTACCAGTGGCCGACGATCTCGACGCCGGGCCGGGCGGTGACGGTGATCGCCTCCTGGACGGCCTTCCGGTCGGTGATCGGCCGGCTGAAGTTGATCGAGACGGGCATGCCGACGCCGACGGTGGCGCCGTTGTCGGGGGTGAAGTGGCCGACGAAGGTGTTGGCGGGGGCGGCGGTGGCGAAGGCCGCGTGCGCGTCGGCCTCCAGCCCGTCCGGGTCGGTGGCGGCGGCGGCCACGGTGTAGCGGGTGCCGCTGCCGAGCGGGTCGGTGGAGGTCCAGCCGTGCCGGTCGGCGGAGAGGGTGCCGGCGACCGCCCGGCCCTTCTCGTCGGTGACGGTGACGGAGGTCAGGGTGCCCCCGGTGACGGCGACCTTGATCGGCCGGGTGAAGGGGGCCGTGGTGGCGCCGTCGGCGGGGGTGACGGTTATTCGGGCGGCCGAGGTCTTCGGGACGTCGGCGCCCTTGGTGGTGGCCGCCGCTCCGGACGGCCCGCCGGCGGCCTTCCCGGCCGCGTTGCCGCTGCCGTTGCCGCTGCCGGTGTCGCCGTTGCAGGCCGCGACCAGCAGGGCCGGGGCGGCGAGCAGACCGCCCAGGACGCCGCGCCGGGTCCAGTTGCTGCTCCCGGACTGCTGGTTCTCGGGTGCCGTCACGTGGTTCTCCCTGCTGCTCGGCGGCGCGCCCGGCGCCCGGTACGGATCGTGAGCATGGCGCAACAGGGCGAATACACCCGTTCGGCGCACATGTTCCAGATCGTACGAGAGTACTTGTCATACCTCCATATCGGACAAAAGGCCCGGTCCGGAAGGGTCCGGACCGGGCCTTGCCGCCGTGCGGCGGTGCCGCGCGGGCGCGACGAGGACTACTCGACGCTGTACTCGTCCCAGCTCTCCTCGTCCGGGTCGAAGTCGGTGTGCGCCGACTCCCAGGTGGCCGAGGTCAGCTCGATGCCGGGGACGTCGCCGAGCAGCGCGACCGGGTCGATGAAGTGGGCGAGCGAGCCGGACGGGTCCACCTCGATGGCCTCGACGGACTGGGCGCGCTCCTCGTCGTCGAGGTACTCGTCGTTCTCGACCTGGGCGAGGGCGGCGGCCTTGAGGGCCTGCTCGTCGGTGATCTCGGCGATGAGCTCGATCTTGAGCCGTACGTAACGCGGTGCGTCCTGCGCGGGCAGGTCAGTGCTGGTCATGGCGGCGAGCCTAGGTCAGCGGACGGGCGGACCCAAACCGGTGCGCCGGAACGCGCGGAAGGGCCGGCGGCCGGGCCCGCGGCGGGCGGCCGGCCGGGGAAACACGGGAGGGCCGGCCCCCTGCAACGGGGACCGGCCCTACCGCCTCCGCCGAAGCTCCCCCACCCGGGAGCCGCGGAGACGCGCCTCTCGGCGCGATGGGTGCCGCGGGGGCCGCCGCACCCTGTTGATCGGTCGGAACCGAACAGGGGCGGGACGACGGCAACCCCCGCGGGCGGGACACGGAGGGCCGGGTCAGGGCCGACCGACGTGTCCGTGGTGACTGCGGGACCGGGGAGCCGCTCCCGGCCTCCGCTGCCACCATGCTCGGCGTCTTGCCGTTGACCAATACGATGCAGGACCGTTGTTAACGGCCTGATGCGCCGAGGTGACGTCGGTGTACCAACTGGTGGGACGACGTCCCTTCACCCGGTCGGCCCACCGGGTCCGGTGACACGGGGTCAGTGACCGGCCCGGCTGGTGAGGAAGGCCAGCAGGTCCTGCCGGGTGACGATGCCCTGCGGCTTGCCCTCGACCAGCACGACCACCGCGTCGGCCTTCTCCAGGACCGTCATCAGGTTGGTCACCGACTCGCCGGAGCCGACCACCGGCAGCGGCTTGGACATCACCTTGTCGAGGCTGTCGGTCAGCTTGATCTGCTGCGAGAACAGGCCCTCCAGCAGCTCCCGCTCGACGATCGAGCCGATGACCTCGCCGGCCATCACGTCGGGGTGGCCGGCACCCGGCGACACGATCGGCATCTGGGAGACGCCGAAGTCGCGCAGCACCTGGACGGCCTCGGCGACGGTCTCGTTGGGGTGCATGTGGACGAACTGCGGGATGCCCTCGTGCTCCAGCGCGTCCTTGCGGGCGAGCACCTCGCCGATGTGCGCCTCGTCGGTGGCGGTGGGCAGGAAGCCGTAGTCGGCCATCCAGTCGTCGTTGAAGATCTTGGAGAGGTAGCCGCGGCCGCCGTCCGGCAGCAGCACGACGACCACGTCGTCCGGGCCGAGCCGCTTGGCGACCTCCAGGGCGGCGACCACGGCCATGCCGCAGGAGCCGCCGACCAGCAGGCCCTCCTCCTTGGCGAGGCGGCGGGTCATCTGGAAGGAGTCCTTGTCGGACACGGCCACGATCTCGTCCGCGACGGTGCGGTCGTAGGCGGTGGGCCAGAAGTCCTCGCCGACGCCCTCGACCAGGTACGGGCGGCCGGTGCCGCCGGAGTACACCGAGCCCTCCGGGTCGGCGCCGACGACCTGGACCTTGCCGTCGGAGACGTCCTTCAGGTACCGGCCGGTGCCCGAGATGGTGCCGCCGGTGCCGACGCCCGCGACGAAGTGGGTGATCTTCCCGTCGGTCTGCTCCCACAGCTCCGGGCCGGTCGAGTGGTAGTGCGAGGCCGGGTTGTCCGGGTTGGAGTACTGGTCCGGCTTCCAGGCGTTCGGGGTCTCGCGCACCAGGCGGTCCGAGACGTTGTAGTACGAGTCCGGGTGCTCGGGCGCGACGGCGGTCGGGCAGACCACCACCTCGGCGCCGTACGCGCGCAGCGTGTTGATCTTGTCGGTGGACACCTTGTCGGGGCAGACGAAGATGCACTTGTAGCCCTTCTGCTGGGCCACGATCGCCAGACCGACACCGGTGTTGCCGGAGGTGGGCTCGACGATGGTGCCGCCGGGCTTGAGCGCGCCCGAGGCCTCGGCGGCCTCGATCATGCGCAGCGCGATCCGGTCCTTCACGCTGCCGCCCGGGTTGAAGTACTCGACCTTCGCGAGCACGGTGGCGCTGATGCCCTCGGTGACCTTGCTCAGCTTCACCAGCGGCGTGTTGCCGACCAGCTCGATGATCGAATTGCTGTACCGCACGGGGGTCCTCCCGATAGTGGCGCGTGTGACTGTGGGTGTCTAAAGGGTATGGCCCCGGATGGCCGACGGCCGCCGATAGCGGTAGGGCCGGGAGGGGTACTACGGGGTTACGAGGACTCTGGAAGACCGCACAAGGGGGTGCAGGATGCCAGGGGCACAGGCTTCGCGGGCCCGGGTGGCCCGCCGGATCGCCACGGCGGCCGCATACGGCGGCGGTGGGATCGGGCTGCTGGGCGTGGGGCTCGCCGGACTGCTGCTGACCGAGAGCAGGATGGCGATCCGGGCGATCGGGCTGCTGGACGGCGATCCGCCGCGCGCGGACGGCGTGTACGGCGACGCCTTCACCGACGCGGGGACGATCGCCCCGGCCTCGGACGAACCGCCGCTGGTGCTCGCCTTCCTCGGCGACTCGACCGCGGCCGGCCTCGGGGTGAACCGCGGCCGGGAGACCCCGGGCGCCCTGCTGGCCTCCGGCCTGGCCTCGGTGGCCGAGCGCCGGGTGCGGCTGGTGAACGTCGCCAAGTCGGGGGCGCGCTCGGAGGACCTGGCGGACCAGGCGGCGCTCGCCCTGCCGCACCGCCCCGCGCTCGCGGTGATCATGATCGGGGCCAACGACGTGACCCGGCACAGCCCGGCGGCGCAGTGCGTGCGGCAGCTGGGCGACGCCGTGCGGATCCTGCGGTCGACCGGGTGCGAGGTGGTGGTCGGCACCTGCCCGGATCTCGGCACCATCAAGCCGGTGCGGCCGCCGCTGCGCTGGGTGGCCCGGCGCCTCAGCCGGCAGCTCGCCGCGGCGCAGACGATCGCCGTGGTGGAGGCCGGCGGGCGGACGGTGTCGCTGGGCTCGCTGCTCGGGCCGGAGTTCGCGACCCGGCCGGAGCTCTTCGCCGCCGACCGCTACCACCCGTCGGCGCAGGGCTACGCGACCGCGGCGATGGCGATGCTGCCCTCACTGTGCGCCACGCTGGACCTGTGGCCCGACGAGGAGGACACCGCCGCCGAGCCGCCGGCCGCGCAGGCGGTGCTGCCGGTCGAGGTCGCGGCCGCGGCCGCGGCGGGCCACTCGGGCACCGAGGTCGCGGCGGCCGGCACCGGGCCGGCGGCTCGGCGCTGGGCCCTGATGCGGCACCGGTTGCGGCTCGGCCTGCCGGGCACGCCGGAGCCCGAGGCGGCGTCGGCCAGCTCACACCCCGGATCGGGTGACGCCGGGGCTACTAAACGGTAATTTTCCTCCCGAGTGTCGTTGGGAGCCGATACGCGGCCTCAAGTGAATGCTCGCTAGCCGGCCGATCTGCGAGGAGCCCACCATGCCCGAAGCCGTCATCGTCAGCGCCGCCCGTTCGCCGATCGGCCGGGCCTTCAAGGGCTCGCTGAAGGACGTCCGCCCGGACGACCTCACCGCCCAGATCATCGCCGCCGCCCTCGCCAAGGTCCCCGAGCTGGACCCGCAGCAGATCGACGACCTGATGCTCGGCTGCGGCCTGCCCGGCGGCGAGCAGGGCCACAACCTCGGCCGGATCGTCGCCGTGCAGATGGGCATGGACTACCTCCCGGGCACCACCATCACCCGCTACTGCGCCTCTTCGCTGCAGACCACCCGGATGGCACTGCACGCGATCAAGGCCGGCGAGGGCGACATCTTCATCTCGGCCGGCGTCGAGGCCGTCTCCCGGAGCATCAACGGCACCTCCGACGGCATGCCGAACACCCCCAACCCGCTCTTCGACGACGCCCAGGCCCGCACCGCCCGCCGCGCCGCCGAGGGCGGCGGCGAGTGGCACGACCCGCGCGAGGACGGCATCCTCCCCGACGCCTACATCGCCATGGGCCAGACCGCCGAGAACCTCGCCGCGCTCAAGGGCATCACCCGCGCCGAGCAGGACGAGTTCGGCGTCCGCTCGCAGAACCTCGCCGAGAAGGCCATCGCCGCCGGCTTCTGGCAGCGCGAGATCACCCCGATCACCACCCCCGACGGCACCGTCGTCTCCCAGGACGACGGCCCGCGCGCCGGCGTCACCCTGGACGCCGTCTCCGGCCTCAAGCCGGTCTTCCGCCCCGACGGCACCGTCACCGCCGGCAACTGCTGCCCGCTCAACGACGGCGCCGCCGCCCTGGTGATCATGTCCGACACCAAGGCCCGCGAACTCGGCATCACCCCGCTCGCCCGGGTCGTCTCCACCGGCGTCTCCGGCCTCTCCCCCGAGATCATGGGCTACGGCCCCGTCGAGGCCACCAAGCAAGCCCTCGCCCGCGCCGGCATGACCATCGGCGACATCGACCTCGTCGAGATCAACGAGGCCTTCGCCGCCCAGGTCATCCCCTCCTACCGCGACCTCGGCATCGACATCGACCGCCTCAACGTCAACGGCGGCGCCATCGCCGTCGGCCACCCCTTCGGCATGACCGGCGCCCGCATCACCACCACCCTGATCAATTCCCTCCAGTGGCACGACAAGCAGTTCGGCCTGGAGACGATGTGCGTCGGCGGCGGCCAGGGCATGGCGATGGTGATCGAGCGGCTGAGCTGAGCCGCAGCGCGACAACGGACACCGGCGGCCGAGCCGATCACGGGCGACACGCCGCACGAGGGGTGGGGGACCACCCGTTCGGAGTGACACTCCGTAATTGAGGGCCGGATCACACGCGAAACGTGGTCCGGCCCTCGATTTTGCATTTCCGGGCCGTTTCGTCGACGGAGCGGAATGGCTCGACTCCGCTCCGCCGATAGGTAGTACCTAACAATTTGGGGACAAGAGCGGAAGTTCCCCATTAATGGGACATCCACCACTGCAGTAACCGCCCCTCATACGGCAGTGTGGACGTGCAACCCCGTTCCACTCCTCGCAAGGAGTACATTCCGTGAGCGTCGTCTACATCTCTCTGCTGCTGATCCTGATCGTCGTCGCCACTGTCGTGCTGCTCCAGGTCCGGGCGCTCTCACGGCGGTTGGAGGAGCGGCAGGCCGCACCGGCCGGCACCGCCCTCGACGAGGCGTCGATACGCCGCGCGGTCACCGAGGCACTCGCGGCGGACCGGGAGCGGGAGATCACCGAGGCCCGGGCGTTCTGGGCCGAGCAGGAGGCGCGCGCCGCGGAGGACGCCCCGATGTTCGAGGGCCCGTTCCTGAGCGTCGGCGAGGAATGGCCGCTGTTCTTCCCCCGGCCGACCGGCCCGGAGACCGCGGCGGACAACGGGACGATGGATCCGGGGTTCGGCGAGGCGCTGCGCAGCGCGCTCGAGGACATCATCAACGAGGGCGGCCCCGAGGGCGGCGTGCACCCCGGCCACCCCTCGCAGGGCGGCTCCCCGGTGCCGGCCGAGGCCGGCGCCGACGCCCGCGCCCGTCGCGAGGCCGACCTGATCGCGACCGGTCTGGAGGCCGGCCTGCTGGACGCCGAGGCGGAGGCCGAACCGGCCGTCGCGCCGGACCCGCGCCGCCACCCCTCGCACCCCGACTTCGTGCCGAGCCAGACCCCGTCCCGCGAGTGGACGGACACCCGGCTCGCCGTGCTGGCCGACGAGAAGATCGCCCTCACCGACGTCCGCCCCGGCCCGCTGGGCACGCTGGACGTGTACGCCTTCGCCGACGGCACCACCCTCTGCGTGGCGCCCGGCGACCGCGAGGCGGCCTACCGGCTGATCGACGCCGTCCAGGCCGGCGAGGACGTCCGGCTGCTCGGCGGCTCCCGGTTCTCCGGCTCGTACTCGCTGACCTTCTCCACCGACGACGACGCGGTGTACGTGCTGGCCGACCGGGTGGTCGCGAGCATCTGAACCACCGACGACGGACACCGGCCGAGGGCCGGTCGGGCAGCACCCGGGCTGCCCGACCGGCCCTCGCCGTTCCCCGCGCCTCAGGCGGTGAGCCGCTCGGTCTCCCGGACGGCGGTCAGCGCCGCGGCGACGGCCTCCGGCCGGCCCTGCGCGGCGATCACCAGGTCGTGCCCGGCCACGGCGAGCTGGTCGCCGACCGCGAACGGGCCCGCGTCCGGGACCTCGCGCGGCGGCTCGCCCTCCAGTTCCAGGGCGGCCGCGGCCAGGCCGCGGGCCAGCTCCAGGCCGGCCGCCGCACGGGACGGGTGGCCGGGCACCGCGGCGAGCAGTCGGCTCTGCGGCATCGAACGGAACCGGTCCGCGAGGCGGTCGACGGCCTCGACCAGGGCGGCGGCGGACAGCGGGGGTGCGTCGGACATGCAGCGAGGGTATCGGGCACGCCCGCCGGTGCGTCCGGCGCGGCCCGGACGTGCCGCAGCCCCCGGGGGCGGTGCTCCCGGGGGCTGCGGCGGCGTGCAGGGGCGAGGGGTCAGTCGTCGCCGCGGAGGATGGCGATCAGGCGCAGCATCTCCAGGTAGATCCAGACCAGCGAGAGGGTGAGGCCGAAGGCGGCGCGCCAGGCCTCGCGCTCGGGGGCGCCGTTCTGGATCGCGTGCTCGATCTCGGCGAAGTCCAGCGAGAGGAAGAACGCGCCGAGGGCGATGCCGATCAGGCCGACCACGATGCCGAGCGGGCCGGAGCGCAGACCGAGGTCGGCGCCGAACATCGAGGCGATCATGTTGACCAGCAGCAGGCCGACGAAGCCCATCGCGATGGCGAGGCCGATCCGGGTGTACCGGGGGGTGACCCGGATCCGGCCGCTCTTGTAGGCGATCAGCATCGCGCCGAAGACCACCGCGGTGCCGAGCACGGCCTGGACGGCGATGCCGGGCCAGATCGTGTTGAAGACCTTGGTGATCGCGCCGAGGAAGAAGCCCTCCAGGGCGGCGTAGGCGAGGATCAGCGGCGGGCTGACGCTGCGTTTGAAGGTGATGACCAGGCCGACCACGAAGGCGGCGAAGGCGGCGCCGGCCGCGAAGGCGTAGCCCTCGTCCGGCAGCGCGAACCAGGCGACGGCGCCGGCGCCGACCAGGGCGAGCAGGGTGAGCGTCGTCCGGGCGACCACGTCGTCCATGGTCATCCGGCCGGTCTGCATCGGGCCCGCGGAGGGGGCCCGGTACATCTCGGCCAGCTGGCCGTCCGTCAGCTGGGAGCCCTCGGGACGCGCGTACGGGTTGGCGCCGTAGGGGTTGGCCGCGTAGGGGTTGTTGGCGTACGGGTCGGCGGCGTGGGGCTGCCGGGTGGCGTCGAACCCCGCGTATCCGGTGTCGCGGGTGAAGGACCCCTCCCGCGAGAAGACCGGGTTGCTGCTTCTCATCTCATTCCCTCCGGGGCGGCACGGCGCTGCCCACCGGACCAGGGTAATGGTTTGGCAAAGGCGTGCGCGTACGCCGCGAGGAGGATCTCCGGCGGAGGACCGGGCGGGCCGCGCGGGGCCGGCGGCGCCGCGTGCCCGGTCAGGGGTGGTGCGGGATGTGGTGCCCGGGGCCGGACTCGAACCGGCACGGCCTCGCGGCCAAGCAGTTTTAAGCTGCCCGTGTCTGCGTTCCACCACCCGGGCGTGAACCGCGCGCCCGTGTGCGGGCTGCCCCCGAGCCTAGTCGCCAAGGTCCCCGTTTCGCATGTTCCGGCCACCGGAAGTTGTCATGTTTCCTTGCCATCTGACGAACAGTCCGTGATTCGGCCACCGACCGGGCGATATCCGGCCACCCCGCCCTCAGGGTCGGTGTCATACCGCAGGAGGAGAAGTGCGGCCTGCGGATACGCCTGGCGGTGGTCGGCGCAACCGTTCGGCGGATCGACGGATTCCATGATCACGTGCGGGAGGATCGTAAGGACGATCCCGCACCCTCCCGACAGGAGTCCCCCGTGACCACGACGACCGCACCCGCCGCCCGCACCGGCCAGGCGGCCGCCCGCGCCACCGGTCTGAGCAAGGTCTACGGGGAGGGCGAGACCCGCGTGGTCGCCCTCGACAGCGTGAGCGTGGCCTTCGGGCAGGGCGAGTTCACCGCGATCATGGGCCCGTCCGGCTCCGGCAAGTCGACCCTGATGCACTGCATGGCCGGCCTGGACACGGTCTCCTCGGGCTCCGCCACGATCGGCGGGACGGAGCTCGTCGGGCTGCGCGACAAGCAGCTGACCAAGCTCCGCCGGGACAAGATCGGCTTCATCTTCCAGGCGTTCAACCTGCTGCCCACGCTGACCGCGCTGGAGAACATCACCCTGCCGATGGACATCGCCGGCACCAAGGCCGACCGGCAGTGGCTGGACCGCGTGGTCGACACCGTCGGCCTCTCCGGCCGGCTCTCGCACCGCCCCTCCCAGCTCTCCGGCGGCCAGCAGCAGCGCGTGGCCTGCGCCCGCGCCCTGGCCTCCAAGCCGGAGATCATCTTCGCCGACGAGCCGACCGGCAACCTCGACTCCCGCTCCGGCGCGGAGATCCTCTCCTTCCTGCGCAACTCGGTGCGCGAGCTCGGCCAGACGGTCGTGATGGTGACGCACGACCCGGTCGCGGCCTCGTACGCCGACCGCGTGGTGTTCCTCGCCGACGGCCGGATCGTCGACGAGCTCACCGCCCCGACCGCCGACTCCGTCCTGGACCGCATGCGCCGCTTCGACGCCAAGGGCCGCACCAGCTGACACGGCGTCCGCCGCCCGCCCGCACCCACACCTCCAGGACACACACAGCCATGTACCGCACCGCACTGCGCAACGTGCTGGCCCACAAGGGCCGACTGCTGATGACGGCGCTCGCCGTCCTGCTGGGCACGGCCTTCGTGGCCGGCACCATGGTCTTCTCCGACACGCTCGGCGAGGCCATGAAGAACAGCCTCTCCAAGAGCTACTCGGACATCTCCGTCCTGGTCACCGACCCGGTGGCGGACTCGCCCTTCCGCGCCAAGGACCGGAGCGGCCCGAACCGGGGCAAGCTGACCGACGACACCGTCGCGAAGATCGCCGCGCTGCCCGGCACCGAGCGCGCCCGCGGCAACGTCAGCGGCTTCGTCGGCGTGGCCGACCGCAAGGGCGACCTGATAGGCCAGGGCTGGAGCTCCCGCGGCAGCAACTACGCCCCGGACGCCTCCGGCAAGGACACCCGCTACCCGATGGCCGAGGGCCGCGGCCCGCAGGCCGAGCGGGAGATCGCGCTCGACCGCCGCACCGCCGAGAAGGGCGGCTACCACGTCGGCGACACCGTCCGGATCGCCTCCGACGGCCCGGCCACCGAGCGCACCCTGGTCGGCGTCTTCACCACCGACGACCCGGAGGTGGAGTCGGGCGGCACGCTGACCCTCTTCGACCGGGCCACCGCGCAGAAGCTGCTGCTCGCCCCCGGCCAGTACAGCACCGTCGCGGTCACCGCGAAGCCCGGCACCTCGCAGGACGAGCTGCTGCGGAGCATCACCGCCGTGCTGCCCGGCGAGGGCCAGATGCAGGCCGAGACCGGTCAGGAGCTGACCGACCGCCAGACCCGGATGATCGCCGACGGCACCACCGGCATGAAGACTGCGCTGCTCGCCTTCGCCGGCATCTCGCTCTTCGTCGGCATCTTCATCATCGCCAACACCTTCACCATGCTGGTCGCCCAGCGCACCCGTGAGCTGGCGCTGCTGCGCGCGGTCGGCGCCGGCCGCGGCCAGGTGACCCGCTCGGTGCTGATCGAGGCGCTGCTGATCGGCGTCATCGCCTCGGCGGCCGGCCTCGCCACCGGCATCGGGATCGGCGCGGGCATGCGGGCGCTGCTCGACGCGCTGGACGCGGGCCTGCCGGCCGGCCCCCTGGTGGTCGCGCCGGCGACGGTGGCGGTCTCGCTGGTGGTCGGCGTCGTCGTGACGACGCTCTCCGCGCTGCTGCCCGCCGTCCGCGCCTCGCGGATCGCCCCGGTCGCCGCGATGAGCAGCGGCGACCAGCCCGCCCCGCAGAAGAGCCTGATCGTCCGGAACGTCATCGGCGGTCTGATCGCGGCCGGCGGCCTCGGCCTGGTGGCGCTCGGCGCCGCGTCCGGCGACTCCTCCGGCCGGGTGCCGGTGGCGGCCGGCGCGGGCCTCGCCCTGATCGGCATCTTCATCCTGCTGCCGCTGCTGTCCCGCCCGGTGATCGCGCTGGTCGGCCCGCTGCTGCGGGCCTCCGCGGGCACCGCCGGCCGGCTGGCCCAGCAGAACGCGGTGCGCAACCCGCGCCGCACCGCGGCCACCGCGGCCGCGCTCACCATCGGCCTCGCCCTGGTCAGCTCGCTGACGGTGCTGGGCGCCTCGGTCGGCGACGCCGTCGACCGGTCGGTCACCAGCAGCATGACGGCGGACTACAGCATCAAGACCGCCAACGGCATCTCGCCGGACCCGAAGCTGGCAACCGCGGTCGCCAAGGTCCCCGGGGTGGCCGCGGTCAGCCCGATGTCGGACGTCTACTGGAAGCTGGGCGGTTCGGAGCGGGCGATCAGCGGCGTCGACGCCGGCGCGGTCGACAAGGTCGTCGCGCTCACCCTGGACAGCGGCTCCGCGGCCTCGCTGAAGGAGGGGCAGGTCCTCGTCCAGGCCGAGACGGCGAAGGGCAACGGCTGGGCGGTCGGCACCGTCCTGCCGGTCGAGTACCCGGACGGCAGCACCGCCCGGGTCACCGTCGGCGGCGTCTTCCGGAAGAACGAGCTGCTCTCCCCGGTCGTGATGGCCAACACCGAGGTCTTCAAGCACAGCGAGGACCCGTACGTCACCCAGATCCTGGTGAAGGCCACCGACGGCCCGAGCGACGGCCTGCGCAAGGCCATCAAGGACGCCACCGGCAGCAACCCGGTGATCGACGTGAAGACCAAGCAGGACATCCGGGACGAGTTCAGCAAGATCATCACCTTCATGCTGAACCTGATGTACGGCCTGCTGGCGATGTCGGTGCTGGTGGCGGTGCTCGGCGTGGTGAACACGCTGGCGATGTCGGTCTTCGAGCGCAAGCGGGAGATCGGCATGCTGCGGGCGATCGGCCTGGACCGCCGGGGCGTCAAGCGGATGGTCCGCCTGGAGTCCGTGGTGATCTCGATGTTCGGCGCGGTGATCGGCGTCCTGCTCGGCTGCTTCCTGGCCTGGGCGGTCAACGGCACCCTGGAGTCGAGCCTGCCGGGCCTCGCCACCGTCCTCCCCTACGGCAAGCTGCTGCTCTTCCTGGCGCTGGCCGGGCTGGTCGGCATGGTGGCGGCCATCTGGCCGGCCCGCCGGGCCGCCCGCCTGGACATCCTGGGCGCCATCAAGACGGACTGACGCACCGTCCGCAGGGCCCCGGCACCGAGGAGGTGTCGGGGCCCTGCGGCGTTCCCGGGCCTGCCGCGGCCCCGCGCCCCGGTGCGGTCGCTCCGCGGAGGGGCCCGGGCACGCCGAAGGCCCCCGCCCGGTTACGGCGGGGGCCTTCGGTCACTTCTGTACTCCGCCCGGCTCGCACGGCCGGCTGAGCACCACGGAGGTCGTGGTCCGGCCACGTTGCCGGGCGGAGGGCCTCCGACTCATCCCCGGCCTTGCCCGGCCGGGGCCACAGTCGCTACTTGCTGGCGGCCAGCTCCTTCTCGGCGGCGGGCTTCGCCTGGGCCGGGATCGCCTTGGCGGGCCCCGCGGCCTCCTGGAACGCCTCGAACGGCTTCTCCATCTCGGCGAGGCCGACGGTCTCGCGCTTGAGGAACATCGCCAGCGTCCAGTCGGTGAAGACCCGGATCTTGCGGTTCATGGTCGGCACCCGGCTGCCGTGGTACAGGCGGTGGAACCACCAGGCCGGACGGCCCTTCAGCTTGTACTTGCCGAAGAGGATCGCCACGCCCTTGTGCAGGCCGAGACCGGCGACCGCACCGAGGTTCTTGTGCTTGTACTCCTTCTGCGGGAAGCCCCGCATGCCGGAGACCACGTTGTCGGCCAGGACGAGCGCCTGACGGACCGCGTGCTGGGCGTTCGGCGGGCACCAGGCGCCCTCGCCGACGGCGAGGTCCGGCACCTGGGCGTTGTCGCCGGCGGCCCAGACGTAGTCGAAGCCCTGGACCTGCAGGGTCGGCGCGGTGTCCACGTGGCCGCGGGGGCCGAGCGGGAGGCCGAAGTTCGACAGCACCGGGTTCGGCTTGACGCCGGCCGTCCAGACGATGGTGGAGGCATCGGCCTCGACACCGTTCTTCAGGACGACGTGCTGGTCGACGCAGGAGTCCATCGAGGTCTCGATGTAGATCTCGATGTTGCGCTCTTCGAGCTTCTCCTTGGTCCACAGACCGAGGTCCGGGCCCATCTCCGGGAGGATGCGGTTGGCCGCCTCCACCAGGATGAAGCGCATGTCGTCGCGGCTGACGGTCTTGTAGATCTTCGCCGCGTCGCGGGCCATGTCCTCGATCTCGGCGATCGTCTCGACACCCGCGAAACCGCCGCCGACGACCACGAAGGTCAGGGCCTTGCGGCGGACGTCCGCGTCCGTGGTGGACTCGGCCTTGTCGAGCTGGGCCATGACGTGGTTGCGGAGGCTGACCGCCTCCTCGACCGTCTTCATGCCGATGCCGTGCTCGGCGAGGCCGGGGATCGGGAAGGTGCGGGAGACCGAGCCGGTGGCCACGACCAGGTAGTCGAAGGGCAGCTCGTACGAGTCGCCGGCCGCGGGCTGGATGGTGGCGACCTTGCGGGCGTGGTCCACACCGGTGACAGCACCGGTGAGCACCTCCGCCCTCTTGAGGGCGCTGCGCAGCGGCGCGACGAGGTTGCGGGGCGCGACGTTGCCGCCGGCCGCCTCGGGAAGGAAGGGCAGGTACGTCATGTAGGACCGCGGGTCGACGACCGTGACGGTCGCCTCCCCGTAGCGCATCTTCTTGAGGATGCGCATCGCGGCATACAGGCCGACGTAACCACCGCCGACAATGAGGATGCGAGGACGCTCCGTGGTGCTCATATCGGAAAGTATCCACCCCCATCTGACGGGCACTTCGTGAGGCCCGTCACAAGCCTCTGGACACCCCCTGCTACACTGCGCGCCCGCATTTCGGGGGTGTGGCGGCCCGCTCACGGCGGCGGCGGGCGCGGAGTGATGCCGCGGGGGGTCACGGCCCTGCTGAGCAGCAACGATCCCGGCGGCGCCCGAGTTCCCGGGCGGAATTTCGAATCCATCGGCCATTGGTGAGCCCTGCCTGCGATCCGCTGGCCGAACACGGAGGGCGACCTTCGGTCCCACATAACGGACGGAGCGGACACCGGGGTGCGTCGAAAGGCTGGTCGGCCATGTGAAGAAATTCACGAAGGTTCTGGCGGCACGCCGCGCAGCAGGCGGCCCCGGGCGCCTGCCGGGTGGCATCTCGGCGCTCCGGGGCCGTTCGGGCAAGCCCCCGCATGGTCAGCGGGCAATGCTCCAGGCGATGCCGTCGAGGATGTCGTGCTCGCTGACGACCACCTCGGCGGCGCCGGTGCGCTCCATGATCTCCAGCAGCACGAGGGCGCCGGCGGCGATCACGTCGGCCCGGCCCGGGTGCATCACCGGGATCGCCATCCGCTCGGCGTGGGTGGAGTGCAGCAGCCGGGTCGCCGTCGCGCGGACCTGCTCGACGTCCAGCCGGGCGTGGTGGATCTTCGCGGAGTCGTACTCCGGGAGGCCCAGGACGATACCGGCCACGGTGGTGACGGTACCGGCCAGGCCGACCAGGGTGGCCGCCTCGGTGAGCGGCACCGTCTCGGCGGCGGTGTCCAGCGCGGCGAGGATGTCGGTCTTGGCCCGGGCGATCTGATCCTCCGTCGGCAGCTCGGCGCCGCCGAAGTGCCGCTCCGTCATCCGGACGCAGCCGATGTCGACCGAGCGGGCGGCCTGCACCTCGTCGCCGCCGAGCACGAACTCGGTGGAGCCGCCGCCGAGGTCGAAGACCAGGTACGGGGGCTTGAGGGAGCCGCCGGTGAGCTCCTTGGTGGCGCCGGTGAAGGAGAGCCGGGCCTCCTCGTCGCCGCTGACCACCTCGGGGACGACTCCGAGGATGCCGCGCACGCCCTCGGTGAACTCCGCGGCGTTCTCGGCGTCGCGGGAGGCGCTGGTGGCGACGAAGCGGATCCGCTCCGGGCCCACCCCGTGCGCCGCAATGATCTCCGCGTACTCGCGGCAGGCGGCGAAGGTGCGCTCCAGGGCGTCCGGGTGGAGCCGGCCGGTGGAGTCGACGCCCTGGCCGAGCCGGTTGATGATCATCCGGCGGTCGAGGTCGGCGATCTCCCCGGTCGCCGGGTCGAGGTCGGCGATCAGCAGCCGGATCGAGTTGGTGCCGCAGTCGATCGCGGCGACCCGGGTGGCGGTCACTGGTCCTCCTCCTCGGCGCGGGCGCGCTTGGCCGCGCGCTCGGCGGTCTTCTGCTCCTTGGCCGCGATGACCGCGGCGTGGTCCTGCTCCTTGGCCCGGTTGCGCAGGACCCGCTCGCCGGCCGCCTCGACCTCGGCCGGGGAGACGCACGGGCCCTTGGACCACCAGTCCTCCAGCATGCCGATGGCCTCGTCGCCGAGCGGGTTGACGCCCTCGCCGGCCGCCAGCGAGTGGCCGACCAGCACGTGCAGGCACTTGACCCGGTCGGGCATGCCGCCGGCGCTGGGGAAGCCCTCCAGCACCTCGATGGCGTCGCGGCGGGCGATGTAGTCCTCGTGGGCCGCGCGGTAGGCGGCGGCGAGCTCCGGGTCCTCGGCGAGGCGGGCGCTCTGGTCCTTCATCACGCCGTCGGCCTCCAGGGTGCCGATCAGCGAGGCCGCCTTGGGGCAGGTCAGGTAGTAGAGCGTCGGGAAGGGCGTGCCGTCGGGCAGCCGGGGTGCCGTCTCGACCACGTCGGGGTTGCCGCAGGGGCACCGGTGGGCCACCCCGCGCAGCCCGCGCGGGACCCGGCCGAGCTGGGCGGCGATGGCGGCGACGTCGGCGTCCGACACGGTGCCGTCGGTGGCGGGATGCTGTTCAGAGGTCATGGCGTGCTGTCTTCGTGAGGAGCGGGCGTCGAGTCGGCCAGGTCGACCGACTCGAGGACGGTGGTGTACCAGGGCTTGGCCGCCCTGACCGGGCCGGTGGGCAGTGCGTCGGCGGAGGCCGGGCCGGGGCGCGCGGAGGGGTCGACCGAGACGAACGGGGTCTCGCCGGGCATCGCGAAGTGCAGCCGCTCGCGGGCCTGCGCCTTCACGTACTCCGGGTCCTGCCAGCGGGCCTTCGCCCGCCGGAGCTCGTCGACCTGCTGCCGGGCGTGCTCCGCCCTGGCCCGCTGGTCGGCGATCTCCGAGCGCTGCGTCAGGAACTGCCGGGTGGGGTAGGCGAGTATCGCCACCAGCGAGCACAGGACGAGCACGAGCACGGTCGCGCGGCTGGTGAAGCGCGGACGCCCCGCCAGTCCCGGGATCTTCCACATCGCTCGTACCCCTCCTGCTCACGCCGGTGCCCCGGCCCCCACCCTACGGGGTGGTTGCCGGGGCACCGGGCCAGCGGCCGTGTGTCAGCCGCGGGGTGTCAGGGCTCAGCCTTCGAACTTGAACCGCGGGAACGCGCCCCGGCCGGCGTACTCGGCGGCGTCGTCGAGGATCTCCTCGATGCGCAGCAGCTGGTTGTACTTGGCGACGCGCTCGGAGCGGGCCGGGGCGCCGGTCTTGATCTGGCCGCAGTTGGTGGCGACGGCGAGGTCGGCGATGGTGACGTCCTCGGTCTCGCCGGAGCGGTGCGACATCATGCAGCGGTAGCCGTTGCGCTGGGCCAGCTCGACGGCGTCCAGGGTCTCGGTGAGCGAGCCGATCTGGTTGACCTTCACCAGCAGCGCGTTGGCGGTGCCGGTCTCGATGCCGCGGCGCAGGCGCTCCGGGTTGGTGACGAACAGGTCGTCGCCGACCAGCTGGACCTTGTCGCCCAGCTTGTCGGTCATGGCCTTCCAGCCGTCCCAGTCCGACTCGTCCAGCGGGTCCTCGATGGAGACCAGCGGGTACGCGGCGACCAGCTCGGCGTAGTAGTCGATGAGCTCGGCGGAGGAGATCGCCTTGCCCTCGAAGGTGTAGGCGCCGTCGTTGTGGAACTCGGAGGAGGCGACGTCCAGGGCGAGCGCGACGTCCTTGCCCGGGGTGTAGCCGGCCTTCTTGATGGCCTCGACGATCAGGTCGAGCGCCTCGCGGTTGGAGTCCAGGTTCGGCGCGAAGCCGCCCTCGTCGCCGAGGCCGGTGGACAGGCCGCGCTCCTTCAGCACGCCCTTGAGGGTGTGGTAGACCTCGACGCCCCAGCGGACGGCCTCGGAGAAGGACTCCGCGCCGATCGGGGCGATCATGAACTCCTGGATGTCGACGTTGGAGTCCGCGTGCGAGCCGCCGTTGAGGATGTTCATCATCGGGACGGGCAGCACGTGGGCGTTGGGGCCGCCCAGGTAGCGGAACAGCGGCAGGTCGCTGGCCTCGGAGGCGGCGTGCGCCACGGCGAGGGAGACGCCGAGGATCGCGTTGGCGCCGAGCGAGGACTTGTCGGGGGTGGCGTCCAGGTCGAGCATGGCCTGGTCGATCAGGCGCTGCTCGGTGGCGTCGTAGCCGACCAGCTCCGGGCCGATCTGCTCGATGACGGCGAGGACGGCCTTCTCCACGCCCTTGCCGAAGTAGCGGTTCTTGTCGCCGTCGCGAAGCTCCAGGGCCTCGAAGGCACCGGTGGAGGCACCGGACGGGACAGCGGCACGACCGGTGCTGCCGTCGTCGAGGCCGACCTCGACCTCGACCGTGGGGTTACCGCGGGAGTCGAGGATTTCGCGGGCTACGACGACATCAATGGACGGCACGAGGCATCTCCTAGCGGAAGCGGATGAGGGTCGTTACGACCAGAGCCTAACCGCACGGGCCCACCGGGCCGTGCCGCGCATGGCCCTGTCTCACCGTGTGGCCGGTCTACTCGCCGGTAGTTCACCTGAAGGACCACGAAACCGGCCGTCCGCCCGCGGGTGCCGCCCCGCGGGCGGACGGACCGTTCGTACCGTGCCGGACCGTCAGGCCAGGCGCAGCTGCTGGCCGGGCAGGATCAGGTCCGGATCGGCGCCGACGGCCTCGCGGTTGTTCGCGTACAGCTGCTCCCAGCCGCCGGACAGCCCGTGCGCGGCGGCGATGCCGGACAGCGTGTCGCCCTCCTGCACGGTGTACTGCTCGCGGCCGAGGGAGGGCACCGGAACGGCCTGCAGGGTGCGGGCGCCCTCGTCGGCGCCGCCGTCGGCCGGGTCGGCCGGGTCGGCCGGGTCGGCCGGCCCGGTGGGCGCCGGCGGCAGGTGGCGCTCGTAGACCTCCTGGTGTGCCGTCCAGTACCACTGGTCGTCCTTCTGGTACCAGTACACGCCGGAGTCGGCGTCGAAACCGCCCCGGCCGGGGAACTGCGGCGACGGCGACGACGGGGCCGCCGGGGCCTGCGCCCGTCCGGTGCCGCTGCGCGTCCCGCCGCTCCCGGCGGACGCGCGGGTCAGGCCGGCGCGTTTGGAACACACCGGCCACGCGCCGGGCCCCTGGGAGGCCAGCACCTTCTCGGCGACGGCGATCTGTTCGCTCTTGCTCGCCTGGTGGGCGAGCGGGGCGTACCGGGCGCCGCCGAACCCCTTCCAGGTCCGGGCGGTGAACTGCAGCCCGCCGTAGAAGCCGTTGCCGGTGTTGATCCTCCAGTTGCCGCCGCTCTCGCACTGGGCGACCTTGTCCCAGATCGAGACGGGGGCGGCATGGGCTCCGCCCGCGGTGAGCAGCGGCAGGGCGAGGCCGACACCCGTGACACCCGCGACGGCGACCGCCTTCTCGGCGGACGTCCTGCGGCGGTGGCGGCCAGGTCCGGTGAAGAGCATGGGTTGTCCCTCTCCGAACGCCTGCGAGGTGAGCTGTCGGGTTCGGACCGGGAGGCTGGCCCGGCCGCGGCCGCAGGAGGGGCCCTGCTGACGCGGCTTCACCCCTAGCCGTGGGGACGGCGACGAACGTGGTTCCCCCGCCCCTGTCCTGGGTCTCGGTCGTGAGGCCCGGGCACGGCGGACAGGATTCGGCGTTGCCGTGCCGGGGTCCGCGGCTGCGGACTGTTCGGGAGAGTAAGCAGATCGAACGACCGATCACAAGCTCATATCGCGGGTATCACGAAGCAATTACGGAGACCTGATTATCGCCCACGAACGATGCAGGTGTTTCCTGATTGACGAGTGTTCAGTTCCGACCGGATCCGACCGGTGCGACACACCGTCAGACCGGGTCGCGCCGCCCGGACGGCCCCACCGGGGTGAAGGCGACCGGCAGCTCGCGCAGGCCCCGCATGATGAGGCCGCCGCGCCAGCGCAGGTCCGCCGGGTCGGCGTCCAGGGCGAGGTCCGGCAGCCGGGTCAGCAGCGTCGCCAGGGCGGCCCGGCCCTCCAGGCGGGCCAGCGGGGCGCCGATGCAGTAGTGGATGCCGTGGCCGAAGCCCAGGTGCGGATTGTCGGCGCGGGCGAGGTCCAGGGTGTTCTCGTCGGAGAACCGGGCCGGGTCGCGGTCGGCCGCCGCCAGCACCACCAGCACCGGGTCGCCGACCGGGATCTCCACCCCGCCGATCGTCAGCGGCCGGGTCGCGAACCGCCAGGTGGCCAGCTCCACCGGCCCGTCGTAGCGCAGCAGCTCCTCGATCCCGGTCTCCAGCAGGCCGCTCTCGCCGCGTGCCACCGACTCCTGCAGCAGCGCCCGCTGCCCGGGGTTGCGCAGCAGGGCGTGCAGGCCGTTGCCGATCAGGTTGACGGTGGTCTCGAAGCCGGCGAACAGCAGGATGAAGGCCATCGCCGCGGCCTCGTTCTCGGTCAGGTGCTCGCCGTGGTCACTGGCCCGGATCAGGCCGGAGATCAGGTCGTCGCCGAGGTCGGCCCGCTTGCGGTGGATCAGCTCCGCCAGGTACGTGCGGATCCGCTTCACGGCCCGGCCGACGCCGCCGCGCTGCCCGCCGGGCTGGCCCGGCTTCGTGTGTCGCAGCATCATGCCGGCCCAGTCCCGGAAGTCGTCCTGGTCCTCCGGCGGCACGCCGAGCAGGTCGCAGATCGCGTAGATCGGCAGCGGGAAGGCGAACTCGTGGATCAGGTCGGCCGTGCCGCGCCCGGCGAAGGAGTCGATCAGCCGGTCGGTGAGCTGCTGCACCCGCGGCTCGAACTCCGCCACCCGGCGCGGCGTGAACGCCTTGGAGACCAGCCGGCGCAGCCGGGTGTGGTCCGGCGGGTCGATGTTCAGCAGGTGGGTCATCAGGTCGGCCTGCCGCTCGCCCGGGATGCCGACCCGGCCGGAGCGGTGCGCCTGCTCGCTGTGGTGCACCGGGTTCTTGGAGAGCCGGGCGTCCGCGAGGGCCTGCCGGGCGTCCGCGTACCGGGTCACCAGCCAGGCGTCCACCCCGCTGGGCAGCGTGGTGCGGTGCACCGGCGCGTGCTCGCGCAGCCAGGCGTACGCGGGGTAGGGGTCGGCGGCGAACTCCCAGGTGAAGAGTTCGGGTCGGTCGTCGGGTCGGGGGGTCTCCGGCATGCCCCGACCGTATCCGCTGCCGGGCGCCCCTCCCGACGGTGCCCGCCCGGCCCGCCCGGTCCGGCCGGCCCGCGCGGGCGCCGTCGGGAGGGGCTGCCCGAGGGCCCGTGCGGGACGGCCGGATCCGATCGGCCCGGACGGGCGTGAGCCTGGTCACCCGGGGGGTAATCCCTGTTGCGGAGGGTCGCGAGGTGCCTACGATCCTCCGATAACCGTGAGGGCGGACGTGCGGAGCCGCCCGCGGGGTGTCGTGCTCAGAGAGGAGCAGGCCGTGCGAGTAGCCGGGGCAGTGGTCGTCATCGCCGTACTGAGCGGGGGCGAGGGGGCCGACCTGGCCCGCCGCTTCGCCGCCGCGGGCGCCGCGGGCATGCTCGTCGCCGATCTGCGCCCGGGTGTCGCGGAGGACCTCGCCACCGAGCTCGACCGCCCCGGCTGCCCGGTCGTCGGCGTCAGCGGCGACGTCCACCAGCCCAGCGACGTCGCCGCCCTGGTCGACACCGCGAGCAAGCACCTCGGCCGGATCGACCTCTTCGCCGTCGCCGGCCCGCACGGCGAGCGGATCGTCTCCTTCGCCGACCTGGACGACAACCTCGCCCCGCTGGCCGAGCTGCTCGCCCTGGTCGGCGAGGCGATCAGCGAGGTCGTCCCGCCGCAGCGTCAGTCCGACAGCCCCTCGGCCGTCCGCACCGCCGTCCGGTAGCGCCGCGCGGCACCGCGCAGCGCCGCGTCGACGTCCACGCCGGCGTCGTAGGCGCGCTGCGCCACGGCCAGCAGCAGCTCGCCGGCGCTCTCCGCGGTCAGCTCCCGCGGCAGCTCGTACGGGGCGTCCGGCACGGCGGTGAAGCCGGCCCGGCGCACCCGGGACACCAGCTTGGCCGCGTACGCCAGCGCGGGCAGGCCCGACGGGACGCCGTCCAGCACCGACTCCCGCTGCTTCTCGGCGGCCTTCAGCTGCTCCCAGTTGGCCTCGACCTGGGCGGAGCCGGTGGCCTCCACGTCGCCGAAGACGTGCGGGTGGCGGTACATGAGCTTCTCGACGATGTCGCCGGCCACGTCGTCGACGGAGAACGGGTCCTCCGGGTGCTCCTCGGCGATCCGCGCGTGGAAGAAGACCTGCAGCAGGACGTCGCCGAGCTCCTCGCGCAGCGTCTCCCGGTCGCCCTCCTCGATCGCCTCGACGAGCTCGTACGCCTCCTCGACCAGGTACTTCACCAGCGACTCGTGGGTCTGCTCGGCGTCCCAGGGGCAGCCGCCGGGCGAGCGCAGCCGGTCCATCACCGAGGCGAGGTCGAGCAGCCGCGCGCCCGGCAGGTCGTAGGAGCCGGGCAGCAGCTCGATCTCGGGGACGCCGCCCGCCTCCTCCACCGCGAGCCGGGCCAGGGCGTCGGTGAGACCCGGGTCGCCGTCCGGGCTGCCCAGCCAGACCACCGGGGCGGCCTCGGCCAGCATCCGGGCGAGCGCCGGAGCGGACGTCCGCTCGACGGTCTCCACCTCGACGCCGGCCTGCCGCAGCGCGGGCAGCTGCGGGTGCTCCGGGTCGGCGGCCAGCACCCGGCCGGCCGACCGCAGGGCCTCCCAGGCGGGCCAGGACAGCAGGCCGGGGGCGACCCGGTGGGTGGTGGTCAGCAGGATCAGCTTCGGAGTCTCCACACCCCGAACCTACCGTCCCCCGGCGGCGTCCCGACGCGTCCCGCCGGGCGCCGCGGGCGGACCGGTCAGGCGGACGGCGCGCGCTGCGGCAGCCAGTCGGTGGTGCTGTCGACCAGGGCGATCTGCTGCGGGTCCCAGCGGCCGTAGCGGGGGTTGACCTCGACCCGGAGCTCCCGGCCGGCGTCGGCGAGGGCCTTGCGGACCACGGCGTCGCCCTGCTCGGTCCGGGCGTCCTGGCCGGCCGCCGAGGCGATCTTCTTGATGCCGATCTGCTGCCGGTAGAAGCCGGGGACGTCGGCGGGGGCGACGCCCTGGCGGAGCAGCAGCTGGCGCTGCAGGGCCGCGTCGCCGCCGAGCAGCTGGGCGTCGGCCTGCCGGGCCTGCGCGATCTCGCCCTCGGAGACGGTGAGGCCGCGGTCGGCGAGGGCGCGGGCGATCACCCGGTCGAGGACGAGTTCGGCGACCGTCCGCCGGACCAGGCCGGCCTGCTCGGTGCCGCCGCCGCCCGGGGAGGCCGCGGCCGCCGCGTCCCGCAGTTCGGTGACCTTGGCCTGCACGGCCGCGATCGGGATCCGCTCGTCGCCGACCACCGCCGCCGAGCCCTGGTGGGCCGGCGAGCCTCCGCACGCGGTCAGCACGGCGGCCGCGAGCAGGATCCCGGCGGCCGTCCGGGCCGGGCGGGGGACGGAGCGGGTGCGGATCACGTGGGGCCTCCCGTGCGGTGGGTGGGGCTGTGTGGGTCCGTGCGCGGGGCGCGACGGGCGCCCGGTGGTTCTCCTGACTGGAGTGAACAATAGGCAGCCGTCCGCGTGTTGCCCAGACCCCCGCCGCGGGGACGGAGGGCGGGCCGTCCGGGCTCAGCCGCCCGAGGCGTACGGGTTGCCGGGCACCGGGGTCGGCGGCGGCGTGGCCGGGCCGAACAGCCGCGGGTCGGGCCGTCCGGCGCCCGGCGGCCCGGCGGGCAAGGAGGGGGCGGGCGGCGCGGGGGCCGCCCGCGGGGTCGCGCCGGGCAGCGGGGTGGCGGTGCGCAGGGCGCCGATCCGGTCGAGCAGCGCCCGCAGCCGGCGGACGTCGGCGTGGTGCGGGCCGCGGCGGCGCTCGGTGTCCAGCAGGAGTTCGAGCAGGGTGTGCCAGGCCCCGTCGTGGTCCCCGGCGGCGGTGAGCAGCCGGCCGGTGCGCTCGCGGACCTCCAGCGCTCGGTCGGAGTCGGGCTGCAGGGCCGCGGTGAGCGCCCGGTACTCGGCGAGCGCCTCGCCGGCGCGGCCGAGGCGTTCCAGGCAGTCGGCGGCGCGCTGCCGGTGGTCGAGCGCCGCCGGGTCGTAGGGGCCGCGCTCGGCGGCGGTGGCGGCGGCGAGCACCCGGTACTCGGCGAGCGCCTCCTCGGCCCGCCCCTCCTCCAGCAGGGTGCGGGCGCGGATGGTCCGGACGGTGTGCAGCAGCGGGGCGCCGTCGCCCTGGGCGGCGGCGATCCGGGGCAGCAGTCCGGCGGCGAGGTCGACGACCTCGGTGTGGCGCCGGGCGGCGACCAGGTCGGAGAGCCTGGCGCAGTCGGCGGCGAGGTCCTCGTCCGGCTCGGCGGCCTGCGGCGGGACGGCCGCCATCAGCACGGGGACCGGGTCGGCCGGGGTCGCCGGGGCCGGCAGTGTCAGCCGTGCGGGGGCGGGGGCGGCGGTGCGGGCGGGGGCCGGGTGGTGCGGGTGGCGGAAGGGGCGGGCCGGGTCGGGCAGCGGGCCGTAGGGCGGCTGCGGTCCGGCGGACGGTCCGGGGAGCAGCGGCAGCAGCACCGCGTGGACCTGCTGGGCGTCGGCGGGTCGGTCGGCGGGCTGCTTGGCGAGCAGCGCGAGGACGAGGTGTTCCAGGGCGGCCGGGACCTCGGGGCGCAGCTCGCGCAGCGGGGGCGGCGGCTCGTCCACGTGCCGGCGCAGCACGCCGAGGGCGGTGGGGGCGGTGAACGGGGCGTCGCCGGTGAGCATCTCGTGCAGCAGGCAGCCGAGCGCGTAGAGGTCGCTGCGGGGGTCGACGCCGGCGGCGAGTGCCTGCTCGGGGGCCATGTAGGCGGGGCTGCCGATCGGGGTGCCGGTGAGGGTGAGCCGGGTGGCGTCCGGGTCGAGGGCGGTGGCGATGCCCAGGTCCAGCAGGACGGTCCGGCCCTCCGGACGGACCATCACGTTACTGGGCTTCAGGTCGCGGTGGACGACCGGGACGGCGTGCACGGCGGCGAGCGCGGAGCAGAGCTGGGCGGCGGTGGCGACGGCGCGCTCGACGGTCAGCGGGCCGTCCTCGGCGAGCAGGTCGGCGAGGCTGACGCCGGGCACCTGCTGCATGACGAGGTAGAGCTCGCCGCCGTCGGTGCCGGCGTCGAAGACGGTGACCAGCCCGGGGTGGTCGAGGGCCGCGCTGATCCGGCTCTCCCGCAGGAAGCGGCGGCGCAGTTCGTCGCCGCGGCTGCGGGTGGCGTCCTCGGGGCCGAGCAGGTCGGTGCGGAGCAGCTTGACGGCGACCCTGCGGTCGAGCCGCTGGTCGTGGCCGGCCCAGACCTGGCCCATGCCGCCGTGGCCGATCTTCTCGGTGAGCCGGTAGCGGCCGTCGACGACCCGCGCCCCGGTCACGGCCGGCCGTCCCCGGCCTGCCGGCGCAGCAGTTCACCGAGCTGCTGCAGGTCGTCGCTGCCGGGGGCGGCCCGGACGGTGGGCGGGTGCGGGGCGGGCGCGGTCTGCTGCGGCCGGTGGGGCGGCTGGTGCTGTTGCGGCTGCGGCTGGTGCTGCTGCGGTTGGTAGTACGCCGGGGCCTGCTGGACCGGCCCCGCCTGGGTGGGGGCGCCGGGCGGGTACGGGCTCGGCAGGAGGAGGCCGTTCGGCAGGTGCGGAGCGGGCGCGGCCTGGCTGCCCCGGCCCCAGATCGCCGCACTGTCCATGATCAGGAAGTGGGCGGGTGCGCCGATCCAGAGCACGATCGCGGTCAGCCCGGTCACGTCGGCGTACCAGGTGCCGGTGGTCTCCTTCGGCGAGAGGCCGAGGACGACGTACATGGTCAGTTGGACGAGCCCGAAGAACACCGCGCCGAGCACGTCCACGGCCCGGCGGCGGCGCGCGGCGAGCAGGACCGACGGCGTCATGCCGAGCAGACCGAAGGTCAGCAGCGGCACCAGGCAGACGAGGATCCTGTGGAGCAGGCTGAACGGGCCACCGGCGCTGGGCGCCGGCTGCCCGTACAGGGGGCCGGACATGGGCGCTCCTGTGCGGGGTCGAGGGTGTGTCGCACACCGTACCGTCACACCGCCCGACCCAGCAGGGCCTTTCCGCCCCGCGGCGCGCCCGCCCCGCCCGACGTGCGGTCAGGCCCGCCCGGACGGGCGCCACCGCTCCGTCAGACCGCCCGCGGTCAGACCGTCGGTGAGCCCCTGGGCGAGGCTGCGGCCGAGGGCGGCGGCCCGGTCGAGGGCGGCCTCGAAGTCGGCGATCCGGCGGAAGGCCGCGCCGAGTGCGCGCTGGCGCTCGGGCGGGACCCTCGGCAGCTCCACCCGGCGGACGTCCAGCCGGGTGGTGGTGGAGGCGTAGCTGCTGGCCCGGCGGGCGCTGCCGGTGGCCCGCAGCACGCCCGCCAGGAAATCCGGGTCGAGCTGGGCCGGGTCGGGGCGCAGCAGGTGCAGGCGGGGCCCGAGGGCGACGCCGTCCAGCGGGTCGCCGTCCCGCACCACCCGGGCGGTGCCGCCGCCGAGGGCGGGGACGAGGACGTCGCCGGGGCGGGTGGTGAGCGGGGTGCCGCCGGCCGGCGCGGTGGCGGTGGGGGCGGCGCCGGTGAGCAGGTCCTGGTCGGTGAGGACGGGGATGCCGGGCGGGCCGTCGCCGGACGCGGCCGGCAGCACGCCCTGGCCGCTGGAGTGCACCTCCAGGGCGCCGGCACGGGCGAGTTCGCCGACGGTCACCAGCGGCGCGGCGGCGGGTGACGGTGTGTCGGAGACGGCGGGCAGGGCGGCCGCCGGGTCGGCCGGGCCGGCCAGCAGCTCCGCGAGCCGGGCCTGCAGGTGGTGCAGGGCGGCCGCGCCGCCGTCCGGGGCCGCGGTGGGCAGGTGGCGGGCCGGCGAGAGGTCGGTCTCGTCGTCGAGCAGGTCGAGGGCGGGCGCCGCGCGGTGGACACCGGGCCGGTCGGCGGGCAGCGGTGCGCCGGTGCGGGCGGCGGCGTCGAAGGCCCGCCAGGTGTCGAGGACGGTGCGGTGCAGGGCGGGCCAGTCGACCCGGTCGCGGCCGCCCTCGGCCGCGGGGTGGGCCGCGACGGCGTCGAGCAGCAGGACCCGGCGGAAGTCGTCGCCCGGGCGGGGGCCGCGCAGCAGCCACAGGTGCAGCGGGACGCCGTACGGCGGGGCGGTGCCGGCGGGCAGGGCGACGACGGCGCGCAGCGCGCCGGAGCGGACGAGTTCGGCGCGGATCCGGCGGCCGGCCCGGCGGGAGGCGACGGTGGGCGGCAGCAGCAGGGCGGCGAGTCCGCCGGGACGGGTGTGCGCGAGGCAGTGCAGCACCCAGGCGAGTTCGGACTCGCCGCGCGGCGGGACGAGCCCGCCGGGCCAGCGGGAGTCGTACTGGAGCTCGTCGTGGCCCCAGTCGCGCTCGTTGTAGGGCGGCTGGCAGAGCACGGCGTCGGCGGCGAGGCCGGGGTGGGCGTCGGCCCGGAGCGAGTCGCCGGGGCGGAGGTCGAGGGCGAGCGGGCCCGGCGTGCCGGGCGGGGTGTGGAGGGCGAGCCGCAGCAGGGTGAGGGCGGTGTGCACCGGGTCGAGGTCCTGGCCGCGGCGGTCGGCGCCGGGGCCGGCGGCGAGCAGCAGGGCGCCGAGTCCGCAGGCCGGGTCGAGGACGGTGTGCGGGGTGCCGCCCGCGTCGGGGGGACCGTCCGGGTCGGCCGGGGCGGCCAGCTCGGCCAGCAGCGCGGCGGCCTCGGGCGGGGTGGCGGTGCTCGGCCGGGCGGCGGCCTCGCCGTGCCGGGCGAGCAGGTGCTCGTACGCGCCGGTGGGGCCGTGCTCGGCGGCGAGCCGTTCGAGCATCCGGACGAGGTCGAGGTAGGTGGCGCCGGCCAGCCGGGGCAGGGCGAGCAGGGCGGCGCCGTCCGGGCCGAGCGCGGTCTGCGCGGTGTGCTGCAGCAGGCGGGGCAGGGCGGTGGCGAGCCGGGTGTCGGGCTCCTCGCGCAGGGCCTGCCAGCCGACGGGGTCGCGGTGCAGTTGCAGCAGCAGGGCGCCGGCGGCGATCAGGGGCGCGGCCGGGTGACCGTCCGGGTCGCGGAGGGTCTCCAGCTGCTGCCGGGCGCGTTCCAGCAGGGGCAGTTCGGCGATCTTGCCCTGGCTGCGGAGCCAGTGCTCCACCTCGTCGAGGCGGAAGGTCGGGCTGGTGTCGGTGCCGCCGGCGGGCTGCGGGAAGTCGGGGTGGCGGCGGCGCCAGTTGCTCACGGCGGCCCGCCCGACCCCGGCCAGGCGGGCGATCTCGACGGCGGTCACCTCGGGACGGTCCGGCATCGGGGCTCCTCGGTCGGGCGGCGGCGGGGCCGGAGGAGGCGGTGCTGCCGTCCACGGCGCGTGTGTGACCGCCCAGCATAGCCATGCGTGAACCCGCCACCGTTCACACGTGAACAGAGGCGTTTCATGAATCGCCGTTGACAGCGTTCACAAGCCATGGTGTGATCTGGTCATCGCCGAAACGGCCCGCAGCCGCGGCGAATCAACCCGCCACCGTTGGGAGTTCACGCCATGAACCGCAGCACCGCCCGCCGCTCCGCCGCCGCCCTGCTCGCCGCCTCGCTGGTCGCGCTGGGCGCCACCGCCTGCAACACCGGCGGCTCCTCGGTCTCCACCGAGGCCAAGAAGCCCGCCGCCGGCGCACCGGCCGCCGCCGGCGGCGCCGCCAAGCCCGCCGCCGCGGCGCCCGCCAAGGTCGGCGACACCATCGCGCTCAAGGGTTTCGAGAAGACCACCACCGCCGACGTCACCGTGGTCAAGGTGGTCGACAACGCCGAGGGCGAGGACGAGTTCAGCAAGCCCGCCGACGGCAAGCGCTTCGTCTCCGTCCAGTTCCGGATCAAGCCCACCGGCAAGGCCTACAGCGATGCCCCCGCCAACAGCGCCAAGCTGCTGGACGCCCAGGGCCAGTCCTTCACCACCAGCCTCTACGACACCAAGGCCGGCCAGGGCTTCTCCGGTTCGGTGAACATCGCCCCCGGCGAGAGCGGTCTCGGCTTCCTGACCTTCGAGGTGCCCAAGGACGCCGTCCTCGACAAGGTCCAGTTCACCCTGGACAGCGGCATGGCCGACCAGACCGGCCAGTGGAAGCTCGCCTGACCGGGTAACGGTCCCGACCTGATCGCGCGACAGTCCGACGACGGGGCAACGCCCCGGCCTCGCGTTGTCACCCCGCCCCGGCAGGATCGGGACCGCATGTGCCGTCGTCAGCGGCACAGCGGCAAGGGGGGAACTGTGAACGACATCCACGTCCGCACCGGGACACCGCAGGATTCGGCGGCCGCCGACCGGGCCCCGGCGGAGCGGTGAGGCACCGCCTCCCGCATGGCAAGCCGTCACGCACCGTCGCTCCGGGCCCGAGCCCGCGGCCCCCTTCTGCTGATGCTCGCGGGCTGGGCCTGCACCGTCCCCGCGTTCACGTCGGACAGCGCCGTACAGGCCGTGGTCTCCCGGTGCCACGACAGCCCGGGAGCCCCGTGGTACGTGCTGCCGCTGGCCTGGGCGGCACTCGCTGCGGGCACCACCGCCGCCCTCTGGGGCGGATGGCTGCTGGCGGTGGTCTTCCGTGCCCGTTCCCGCCCGGTGGGCGCCGGGCACGCCCTGCTCTGCGCGATGCTGCCGCTGGCCGTGGCCGGCGTGCTGTTCCAGGCGGAGGGCGTCCGCACGGCCGACCTGCGGACCGGCCACCAGGACAGCGCCTGCTCCGGTCTCGAGCGAGCGGCTCCGCCGGCCCTGTGACGGAGCCGAAGGTCAGGGTCCTGAAGGAGCACGGCGTCCCCGTCGCACCGGACGGGGGCCGACCATGAGGCACACCGGAACCGGGGCAGCCTCCCGGAGGTGGAACCGCCAGGCGGTCCTGCTCACCGCCGCCGTCCTGCTCGGGCTCGCCTGCTCGCTCTGCGCCGAGGCCGCGGACGGCCGGTTCGTGACGGCGCCACTGGCGGCGTGCCTCGACAGCCCCGGGCTGCCCGCCGCCGCGCTGGCCGCTGCCTGGGCCGGTCCGGTGCTCGGCGGCGGCGCCGTCGCCGTCCTCCCGGTCCTGCTCTGGACGGGTAGCCGGGGTTCACGTGGCGAGCGGCCCCTGCTGGTGCCGCTGCTGCAGACGATGGTGACCGTCGGGCTGCTGTGCCTCGCCGTCGAGGCGATGACGCTGCACGACCTCCTCCCCCACGTCGGCCCGCACCACGCGAGGTGCCTGTGACCGCGACCGACCGCACCACCGGCCTGCCCGACGGCCGGAACCGGCAGCGGCGGACACTGCGGGCGGCCCTCGCCCTGGTACCGGCCGGGCTCGTCTGCTCCCTGTACCTCGCCGCCCAGCGCGTCGGCCACCGCGCGGTGGCGGCGTGCGCCCCCGACCCCGGGATCCCCGTCACGGCCCGGGTCGTCGGCCTGGCCGGGCTGCTGGCGGGCGCCGCCGCCCTCGCGCTGTGCCACCGCCTGGTGGCGGCCGGGAAGCTGCCGAAGGCAGCGCGGAGCCGAGGCGCGGCGATCGGGCTGCGGATCCTGCTCGGCCTCGCCGCGGTGTGCGTCGCGGTCGAGGTGGTGCAGCTCCACCTGGCCGCACCGCACTTCCTCTCGCGGCCGCCGCTCGGCCCGTGCGACCTGCCGTGATCGCGGACGGACCGGCCCGCCGGGGCAGGCCGGTCCGTCCACGGAGGCGTCAGCGCTTCGCGCCCGCCAGGTCGTCGAACATGGTGGTGAGGAACTCCGTGCTCCAGGCGAGGAGTTCACGGCCGAGCAGCGGCTTGCCGCCGATCCGGCCGCCGCTCACCGGCCGCGGCACCAGCAGCTGCGAGGTGGCCGCCTTGATCTGGGTGCGCGGGTAGAGCCGGTTCAGCCGCAGCTGCTGCGACTCGCGCAGTTCCACCGGTCCGAAGCGGACGAAGTTGCCCTGCAGGGTGATGTCGGCGATGCCGCACCGCCGGGCGTACAACCTGAGGCCCGCCACCATCAGCAGGTTCTCCACCGGCTCCGGCAGCTTGCCGTAGCGGTCGGTGAGCTCCTCCCGGACGTGGACGATGTCCTCCTCCGAGTTGACCGCCGCGATCGAGCGGTACGCCTGCAGCCGCAGGCGCTCGCCGGGGGCGTAGTCGTGCGGCACGTGGGCGTCGACCGGCAGCTCGATCTTCACCTCCAGCGGCTCCTCCTCCGGCTCGCCGCCGCTCTCCAGCGACTCCCGGAACTCCGCCACCGCCTCGCCGACCATCCGCATGTAGAGGTCGAAGCCGACGCCGGCGATGTGGCCGGACTGCTCGCCGCCGAGCAGGTTGCCGGCGCCGCGGATCTCCAGGTCCTTCATGGCGACGTACATGCCGGCGCCCATCTCGGTGTGCTGGGCGATGGTGGCGAGCCGCTCGTGGGCGGTCTCGGTGAGCGGCTTCTCCGGCGGGTACAGCATGTAGGCGTAGCCGCGCTCCCGGCCGCGGCCGACGCGGCCGCGCAGCTGGTGCAGCTGGGAGAGGCCGAAGGTGTCGCCGCGCTCCACGATCAGGGTGTTGGCGTTGGAGATGTCGATGCCGGACTCGACGATCGTCGTCGACACCAGGACGTCGAACTCCTTCTCCCAGAAGTCGACGACGACCTTCTCCAGCTGGGTCTCGCCCATCTGTCCGTGCGCGGTGGCGACCCGCGCCTCGGGGACGAGGTCCTTCAGCCGGGCGGCCGCCTTGTCGATCGACTCGACCCGGTTGTGGATGTAGAACACCTGGCCCTCGCGCAGGAGTTCACGGCGGACGGCGGCGGCGATCTGCTTCTCGTCGTACGGGCCGACGAAGGTCAGCACCGGGTGCCGCTCCTCCGGCGGGGTGGTGATGGTGGACATCTCGCGGATGCCGGTGACGGCCATCTCCAGGGTGCGCGGGATCGGCGTCGCCGACATGGTCAGCACGTCGACGTTGGCCCGGAGCTTCTTCAGCTGCTCCTTGTGCTCGACGCCGAAGCGCTGCTCCTCGTCGACGATGACCAGGCCGAGGTCCTTGAAGCGGGTCTCCGAGGAGAACAGCCGGTGGGTGCCGATGACCACGTCCACCGAGCCCTCGAAGAGGCCCTCCAGGACGGCCTTCGCCTCGCCGTCGGTCTGGAACCGGGAGAGCGCCTTCACGTTCACCGGGAAGTTGGCGTACCGCTCGGCGAAGGTCGAGAAGTGCTGCTGGACGAGCAGGGTGGTCGGCACCAGCACCGCGACCTGCTTGCCGTCCTGCACCGCCTTGAAGGCCGCGCGCACCGCGATCTCGGTCTTGCCGTAGCCGACGTCGCCGCAGATCAGCCGGTCCATCGGGACGGACTTCTCCATGTCGGCCTTGACCTCGCCGATGGTGGTCAGCTGGTCCGGGGTCTCCGCGTACGGGAAGGCGTCCTCCAGTTCGCGCTGCCACGGGGTGTCCGGGCCGAAGGCGTGGCCGGGGGCCGCCATCCGGGCCGAGTACAGCTTGATCAGGTCGGCGGCGATCTCCTTGACCGCCTTCTTGGCGCGCTGCTTGGTCTTCGCCCAGTCCGCGCCGCCGAGCCGGTGCAGGGTCGGTGCCTCGCCGCCGACGTACTTGGTGACCTGGTCGAGCTGGTCGGACGGCACGAACAGCCGGTCGCCGGGGTGGCCGCGCTTGGCGGGCGCGTACTCCAGCACCAGGTACTCGCGGGTGGCACCCTGCACGGTGCGCTGCACCATCTCCACGTACTTGCCGACGCCGTGCTGCTCGTGCACCACGAAGTCGCCGGCGGTCAGCGCGAGCGGGTCGATGGCGTTGCGGCGCCGGGACGGCATCCGGCGCATGTCCTTGGTGGAGGAGCGCTGCCCGGACAGGTCGGTCTCGGTGACGACGGTGAGCTTCAGCGCCTCGTCGACGAAGCCGTGCTCGATCGATCCGCAGGAGACGTGCACGACGTCGCGGGTCGGCGCCTCGGCGAGGTCGGCGACCAGCCGGGCCGGGATGCCCTCGCCGGAGAGCACCTCGGCGAGCCGGGAGGCCGGGCCGTGGCCCTCCGTCACCATGACGACCCGCCAGTCGGCGTTCAGTCGCTCCTTGGCGTCGGCGATGGCCCGGGCGGTGTCGCCGCGGTAGGCCTCCACCGCGTGCATCCCCAGCGTCAGGGTGTCGGCGTCGAACTCGAGGATCTCGCTCACCGCGGAGTCGCTGGTGGCGAACGGGCTGACCGACCACCACGGCAGCCCGATCTCCGCGGCGTGCTCGCGGACGTCCGCCAGCGACCACAGCGAGGCCGCCGAGACGTCGATCTCCTCGACGTCGATCGGCCGGTCGCCGCCGGCCGCCGCGGCCACCCAGGACGCCTGCAGGAACTCGTGGCTGGTCGCGACCAGGTCGGCCGCCCGGGTGCGGACCCGCTCCGGGTCGCAGACCACCGCGATCGAGCCCTTGGGCAGCACGTCCAGCAGCAGTTCCATGTCGTCCACCAGGACGGGCGCGAGCGACTCCATGCCCTCGACCGCGATGCCCTCGGCGATCTTGTCCAGGATCTCCGCCAGCCCCGGTTGCCGGACGGCCAACTCGGCGGCCCGCGCCCGCACCTCGTCGGTCAGCAGCAGCTCGCGGCAGGGCGGGGCCCACAGCCCGTGCTCGGCGATCTCCAGCGAGCGCTGGTCGGCCACCTTGAAGTAGCGGATCTCCTCGACGTCGTCGCCCCAGAACTCCACCCGCAGCGGGTGTTCCTCGGTCGGCGGGAAGACGTCCAGGATGCCGCCGCGCACCGCGAACTCGCCGCGCTTCTCGACCAGTTCCACCCGGGCGTAGGCGGCCGCGGCCAGCCGGTGCGCGACGGCGTCCAGGTCGTGCTGCTCGCCGCGCTGCAGCGCCACCGGCTCCAGCTCGGCCAGCCCCTTCACCTGCGGCTGCAGCACCGAGCGGACGGGCGCCACGATCACCTGCACCGGCCCGGCCGCCGCGTCGTCGGCCCGCGGGTGGACGATCCGGCGCAGCACCGCGAGGCGGCGGCCGACGGTGTCCGAGCGCGGGGAGAGCCGCTCGTGCGGCAGGGTCTCCCAGGCCGGGAACTCGGCGACGGCGTCGGCGGGCAGCAGCGAGCGCAGGCTGGCCGCGAGGTCCTCGGCCTCCCGGCCGGTGGCGGTGACGGCGAGCACCGGACGGCCGCTCTCGCCGGCCTTCGCGGCCAGCGAGCGGGCCAGCGCGGCGACGGCGAACGGCCGCGCGGCCGGCGGGCCGACGAGGTCGAGGTGCTGCCTGTGGCCCGTGGCCGCCGCTTCGATCGCCTCGGCGAGGGCGGCGTCCCGTACGACGACATCGAGCAGTCCGGACAGGCTCATGCTTGTTGGCTCCACGGCTGGAGGGCCCGGCGCCGAGCGGTCGGCCGGGCAACGCGAACGGCCCGGCACGCGGAACGCCCCGGGGGTGTCCAGCCTACGCCGCGCCGCCCCCGGACACCCCGCGCGGCGGCGGGGCGGGCGGCACACAGCAGGGCAGAACGTCAAGAACTCGACATACTCCTGTCACTGCCCGTCCATGGACGGCGCGCAGGATGGTTCACGTGCCCGCCGCACCCAACCGTGGGGGATGGCTGCAGCGGCGCCGTCGCAGCCCGATGGGGGTCGGGAGTGCGAAGGCCGGACGGCCCTGGGTGGGGGCGGCCGGCAGATGTGGAGGCCCGGGCGGCCCCTTCGCGGGGGCGCCCGGGCCTCGCCCTTCCCGTGGTGCGCGCCCTGCCCTCCGGGCCCGGTCCGCAGCCCTTCCTGCCCCCCGGCCCGCCCGGAGAGGCGCACAGCAATGTTCTGAATGCTCCCTTTGCGCCCCTTTTTTCACGATATGAGCATGACAGCGGGGGGAACCCTCCCGGCGTCGGCAGGGCGCCCGTACTCCCGGAGCGAGCCCCCTGGTCTCCGGTGACGGCACGGCGTCCGGCCGGCCCTCCCTGCACGAAACCCACCCGAACATGCGAACAGGAGCCACGCCATGGCCGGCGACCTGAACATCCACGAACTCGCCGTGATGGACGCCCGTGAGGCGCCCCCGGCACCCCCCGACCCGCAGACCGCCCTCCCCGAGGCGGCCCCGGTGCTGCACCGCTACGGCCGCGTCAACGTCGTCCAGCCCACGGGCGGGAGCAACGGCGCCACCGAGGTCCCGGACGCCGAGCTGCCGCTGATGACCCAGGTGGAGGCGCTGGGCGTCAAGGCGCTGAGACTGCGCGAGACCCCGACCTACCGTGCGGTGAAGCGGGCCCGCCCGCGCGACGGCGAGCTCTGGACCTCCCTCGGATCCTGCACCACCGTCGTCCCCACCCCCGAGGTCGACCTCGGCGCCCCCGGCTTCGCCGGCGCCCCGGCACCCGCCCCCACCAGCTCCTACCTGGAGGGCAGCGTCGCCGTCGGCATCGTGATCGTCGAGGGGCCGACGGCCGACCTGCAGTTCACCGAGGCCGAACGCACCAAGGTGGTGGCCGAGGTCCAGAACGGCCTCAGCTGGTACTCGACCACCAACCCGGCCGCCGGGATCACCTTCACCTACGACATCCAGATCGTGCGGATCGACACCGCGGCCGACCCGGGCGCCGCCGACCTGGAGGCGCTGTGGCGCGACCCCGCCATGGGGGCGCTCGGCTACAGCGCCGACTGGAACGGCGTGGTGTCCTACGTCAACGACATCCGCAACCGCTTCGGCACGCGGTGGACCTACTGCGGCTTCTTCACCAAGTACCCGCTGGTGCACTTCGCGTACGCGTCCATCGGCGGGCCGCGGATCGTCATGAACTACGCCAACGACGGCTGGGGCCCGGACAACATCGACCGGGTGTTCGCCCACGAGACCGGGCACATCTTCGGCTGCCCCGACGAGTACGCCTCCAGCGGGTGCGACTGCGGCGGCAGCTGGGGCCGGTTCGGCACCCCCAACAGCAACTGCGAGAACTGCGCGGCGGACGGCGTCGACTGCCTCATGCGGGCCAACACCTTCGCGCTCTGCCCGCGGACGCCGAGCCACCTCGGCTGGGCCACCAACGTGGCGGGCAACCCCGCACTGCTCCAGGGCCGGTTCGGCCTCAACGGCAACTTCGAGCTCACCGTGCCCTCGGCCTACGACGGCGTCGACTTCCTGTGGCGCGACAACGACGACCCGAACCTGCCCTGGGGCGAGCCGACCCAGTTCGGCCAGGAGCTGGGCCGGGTCGACGCCCTCACCATGATCCAGAGCAACTACGGGTCCCCGGGCAACCTCGAACTCATCGCCCGCGTCCGCGACACTCTGCAGTTCTTCTGGCGCGACTCCGGACCCGACTTCCACTGGAACGGCCCGTACCAGATCGCCGCCGGCGCCGCCGGCAACCCCGCCCTCGTCCAGAGCCGCTTCGGCCAGCAGGGCAACTTCGAACTCGTCTTCCCCGCGGCCGGCGGCGGCATCAGCTTCATGTGGCGCAACAACGACGACCCCGCCATGCCCTGGAGCGCCCCCTTCACCTTCGCCCAGGACCTCGGCCAGGTCGACGCCCTCACCATGATCCAGAGCAACTTCGGATCCCCGGGCAACCTCGAACTCATCGCCCGCGTCCGCGACACCCTGCAGTTCTTCTGGCGCGACTCCGGACCCGACTTCCACTGGAACGGCCCGTACCAGATCGCCGCCGGCGCCGCCGGCAACCCCGCCCTCGTCCAGAGCCGCTTCGGCCAGCAGGGCAACTTCGAACTCGTCTTCCCCGCGGCCGGCGGCGGCATCAGCTTCATGTGGCGCAACAACGACGACCCCGCCATGCCCTGGAGCGCCCCCTTCACCTTCGCCCAGGACCTCGGCCAGGTCGACGCCCTCACCATGATCCAGAGCAACTTCGGATCCCCGGGCAACCTCGAACTCATCGCCCGCGTCCGCGACACCCTGCAGTTCTTCTGGCGCGACTCCGGACCCGACTTCCACTGGAACGGCCCGTGGCGGCTCCTGTGACCCGGTACCCCGGGTGACCGGCCGCTGCCGGTGACCGTGCCCCGCGGGCGGCCCGTCCCAGGACGGGCCGCCCGTCGTCAGCAGTGGCCGAGCGTTCGGGGCCGCCGGGCGTCAGGACCGGTCCGTCAGGACGCCCCGCCCGTCGGCCGGTCCGGCGGCCGGAAGCCGGGGTCGTCCCAGGCCAGCCCGTCGCCGGGCCGTTCCTTGGGCCGGGCCCGCGCCTCCCAGGCCGAGACGAACAGCTGCTCCCCCGGCGAGAAGACCCGGCGGGCGGTGTCCGGCACGGCGTCGGTGTAGACCCCGAGGACTCCGGGCAGTGCGAGGACCTTCTCCCGCTGCCCCTCCCCGACCACGGCCAGGACCACCCGCTGCGAGCCCAGCTGGGTCACCGCCACCAGCTCCCGCAGGCGGTCGAGCACCCCCTCGACGGGGGCGAGCAGGACCAGTGCCTCGTGCGGCGGCTCGTTCATACGTCCATCCCATGACCGTCGGCACGCGCTGTCAACCGCTGGGCCCGAAGGCCCGGTTGTGCCGGACGCACGCGTTTGCGCGAAGCCGCCCGCGCACCGGCACGCCCTCCGTACCCTCGTGTGAAGAAGGTGTGGGCCCGCCCCGCAGAGGGTGCGCGCGCCGTCGCGATGGAGGGGGTACTTCGTCATGCGCGTGGTCATCGCAGGGCAGGGCTACGTCGGACTGCCGCTGGCCGTCCGGGCCGCCGAGGTCGGGCACACCGTGGTCGGGTACGACGTCGACGAGCGGCGGATCAAGCGGCTCGCGGTCGGCGAGTCCTACGTCGAGGACATTCCCGGCAGCCGGCTGCAGCCGCTCCTCGACAGCGGCGCCTACCTGCCCTCGGCCGACCCCTCGGACGTGGCCGGCTTCGACATCGCGGTGATCACCGTGCCCACCCCGCTGCGCGACGGCGCCCCCGACCTGTCGTACATCGAGGCCTCCGCGCACCTGCTCGCCCGCCACCTGCGGCCCGGCGCGACCGTCGTCCTGGAGTCCACCACCTACCCGGGCACCACCGAGGAGCTGCTCGCCCCGCTGCTGGAGGAGGGCTCCGGGCTGCGGGCAGGGGACGACTTCCACCTCGGCTACTCCCCCGAGCGGATCGACCCGGGCAACCCGCGGTGGCGGCTGGAGAACACCCCGAAGGTCGTCTCCGGCACGACGGCGGAGGGGCTGGCCGCGGTCGAGGGCTTCTACGGGCAGCTGGTGGAACGGACCGTGCCGGTCTCCTCCTGCAAGGAGGCCGAGTTGACCAAGCTGCTGGAGAACACCTTCCGGCACGTGAACATCGCCCTGGTCAACGAGCTGGCGATGTTCGCCCACGACCTCGGCATCGACGTGTGGGAGGCCATCGACGCGGCCTCCACCAAGCCCTTCGGCTACCTCCGCTTCACCCCCGGGCCGGGAGTCGGCGGCCACTGCCTGCCGATCGACCCGTCCTACCTGTCCTGGCGGGTGGAGCGGACCCTCGGCCGGTCCTTCCGCTTCGTGGAACTGGCCAACGACGTCAACAGCCACATGCCGGACTACGTGGTGCAGCGGCTCACCGAGGCGCTCAACGAGCGGCGCCGCTCGGTCAACGGCTCCCGGATCCTCGTCCTGGGCCTCGCCTACAAGAAGAACACCGGCGACGCCCGGGAGACCCCGGCCGCCCGGGTGGTCGAGCTGCTGACCAGGATGGGCGCCGAGGTCCGCGCCGCCGACCCGCACGTGGTGGTCGGCGTCCACGTCGCCGAACCCACCGTCCCCGGCCGGCGGACCGCCTCCCCCGACCACGAGGGCGACCCCCTGGCCACCGTCCGCCGCGTCGAGGCGACGCCGGAGGAGCTGGCCGCCGCCGACGCGGTGGTGCTGCTGGCCGACCACGACGAGTTCGACTACCCGGGCATCACCGAGCACGCCCAGTACGTCCTGGACTGCCGGCGGCGGCTGACGGGGGCTGCGGTCGAGGTGCTGTGAGCCCCGGGCGGCCGCTCAGCCGCGGCGGGTGACCCGGTGGGGGCGGGTGTCGTGGTCGATGCCGTCGTCCACGATGACGATCTTGGGGACGATCTTCGGCTCGGCCCCGGGCTCCTCGGCCGCGCTCTCCACCGGGGCGGGCTGCTCGGCGGCCCCGGTGCGCTCCTCGGCCGCAGGCTCCTCGGGGACGGCCGTCGGCTCGGCCTCGACGGCCGGCGACTCCGCGGCCGGCAGCGGCTTCTTCAGCAGCAGGTCGAGGGTCAGCTCGGGCTCGTTCGCCTCCTTGGCCGCGGCCTCCAGGGCGGCCGGGCGGCTGCCGGGCTCGATGCTGCCGAGCGCGGCGCCGGTCAGCTCCGCGAGGGTCTGCTTGACGGCGTCGAGGCGCTCCTGCATCTCGGCGTGCCGCGCGGCGAAGTCGGACTGGTCCGACTCGCTGTTGGAGCGGATGTTCTCGGCCTTGCGGCGGGCGGCGGCGAGCAGGTCCTCGGCGCGCTTCTGGGCGGCGCCCTCGATGGCGCGGATCTCCGCGAGGATGTCCTCGCGGTGCTGCTCGGCCTCCCTCAGGCGGCGCTCCGCACCGGAAGTGATCTTGGCCTCCTCGGCGTCGGCCTGGGCCTCCGCCTCGGCGAACATCTCGTCGGAGCGGCGCCGCAGCTCGGCCAGCTTGTCCTCGGCGCGCTCCTCGGCCTCGGCGGCGGCGACCCGGGTGCGGGCGGCGTCGGCGGTGGCGGTGTCGTGGGTGGTCCGGGCGTCCTGTTCGGCCTGGTCGAGGATCGACTCGGCCTCGGCGCGGCTGCGGTCCTCGGTGGCCCGAGCGGCCTGCTCGGCCTCGCCGCGGACGGTCGCGGAGTACGTCTCGGCCGCGCGGGCGGCGGACCGGCCGGCCTGCTCGGCGTCGGCCCGGGCCTGCTCGGCGTCGCGGGCGGCGTTGTCGCGGACGGCCGCGGCCTCGTTCTCGGCGATCAGCATGAGCGCGCCGGCCTGGGCGCTGAGCCGTCCGTAGTCGGGCTCGGGCGCGTCCTCCTTGGCCCGGAGGATCTCGCCGAGGCGCTTCTCCATCTCCCGCAGGCCGGCCCCGAGCACGCTGAGCCGCTCCCAGGCCTCGTCGCGGTCGGCGGTCAGCGCCCGGAGGGTCGCGTCGACCTGCTCCATGGCGTAGCCGCGGCGGGCCACCGTGAAGCCGTGCTGGGAGACGGCGTCGCTCATCGGCTCTTCCCCTTGTGCTGTGGGTGTGCATCTGTTCGCGGGCGTCCCAGGGGGCGCCCACTTGACCTATTTTGCGCAGGTACGGTCGAAAGCCCAACAAGGCGAGGCCGGGGGCGGGACCGTACGGCCCGCCCCCGGGCTGCTACATCAGACCGTCCCAGAGCTGCTCCAGGAGCACCGCCCACCAGCCCTCGGGCGTGTGCAGCGCCGCCGGGTCGACCGCCAGCAGCTGGGCCTGCAGGTCGGTCGTCCAGCGACCGGCCTGCTCCGGCGTCAGGCCGTACCGGAGCCGCCACATCCGGCCGAGGACGGCGAGGCTGCGGACGAACTCCGGCACGCCGGTGTTGACGAAGCGGGGCGGCTCACCGGTTCCCTCCAGGTCGACGGCGACCACCGCGGCGGTGCCGTACTGGACGCACAGCTGCCGTCCGTAGTCGTTGCCGAGCACCAGGTAGCCGCCGAAGTCCGGGCCGGCCGGGCGGCCGCGTTCGGCGGCCAGCTCGGCCAGCGTCGGGATCGGCCGACCCTCCTGGGCCTGCGCCCAGAAGAACGGCGGGAACTCGCGCGGCAGACCGGCCCACATCAGCGTCTGGGCGACCGCCTCGGGCACGCCCTGCCGGGAGACGGCGCGCTGCTCGAAGCGGAACACCGCACCGCCGAACGCCTGCCCGAGCTCCGCCCCGAGCTGCTGCGGGGGGATCGGCGGCAGCTGCGGGACGGCACCGGGCGGCGGCAGCGGCGCCTGCACCGGCCGGGGCCGCTGCGGGGCGGCGGCCAGCTGGTGCAGCTGGTCCAGGTGGTCCAGCAGCATCGCCATGCCGGCCTGCCGGGCCTGCCGGTCGCGGCCGTACGGGACGGTGTGGGTGATCCGCACGTTCGGCCAGGAGGACTTCACCATCCGGGCGCAGTAGCCGCCGGGCAGGTCGCACAGCTCCAGCTCGGTGTGGAACTCCAGCACCTGGTCCGGCGGCACGCCGAGGCGGCGCATCTCCTGCAGCGCCTTCCACTCCGGGTGCGGGGTGCCGGGCTCGCTGGCCATCACCAGCGACTGCTCGGAGCCGTCCGGACGGCGGTAGCTGATCACGGCCTGGGTGCCGGGGCCGATGGTCGGCACCCCCGCGGCGGGCGGCGGCACCGGGGCGGCCTGCGGCGCGGGGGCGGGCGGCGCGGGCACGGCCGGCGGGGCGCCCACCGGACCGGCGCCGGGGTAGCCGTAGCCGGGCGGCGGCGGTCCCGGGACGGGGGCCATGCCGGCCGGCGGCGGGGGCATCGCGGGGCCTGGCGCGGGCGCACCGGGTCCGGACGCGCCGGGGCCGCCGGGCAGGTCGATGGCGTGCGCCAGCTGGGTGGCGGCGTGCGCCACCCCGGCGGCGTCCGGTGCGGGCCGGGCGGGGGCGGCCCGGCCGCCCTGGGCGAGCGAGGCCAGGGCGGGCGGCGGCGGGGCGGACGGTGCCGAGCGGCCCGTCCCCGCACCGGCCGGACCGGCTCCGCCGCGGAGCTCCGCGGGCGGGGGCGGCGGCGGGGCGGACGGCGCGGAACGGCCCGTCCCCGCACCGGCCGGACCGGCTCCGCCGCGCAGCTCGCCCGGCGGGGGCGGCGGCGGAGCGGACGGGCCGGAGCGGCCGAGCTGGACGCCGGCCGGCGGGGTGCCGGGGGCGCCGGGCAGGCCCATCAGTCCGGGCGGGCCGTCGGTGGCGAGCACGGTCGGTGCGTACGCCACGCCCGGGCCGGAGGCGCCCTGACCCGAGGCGCCCTGACCGGGGGCGCCCGGGCCGGCGGCACCGGGGCCGGGCGGGACCGGCGGCAGCTGGTCCGGCGTGGCGAGCACGGTCGGCGCGTGCTCGACCGCGACCGGGGGCACCGGGGTACCGGCCGAGGGCGTGCCCGGCCCGGGGAACGGCGGTGGGGCGGTCGGCGGGACGGCGGGCGGCGCCGGCGGCGCGGCGGGCGGCACGTCGAACCCGAAGCCCTCGGGCATCGCGACGGTGGCGGCCGGCGGGGCGGCGGCGGGCATCGCGGTGGCCGGCATGGGCACGGTGAGCCCCTCCGAGCCGGGCGGCGCCGCCTCGGCGGACCGCTCCCGCAGCCCGTCCAGCTGCGAGGGCGGGGCCAGCATGGTCGGCGCGTCGCCGGCCGGCCGGTCGGAGGCGGGCGGCATGGTCTGCACGGCCGGGGCCGCCGGGACGGGCTCCGGCACGGCCGCCGCGGCGGGTGCCGCGGGCGGCTCGGCGGCGGGCGTGCCCAGCCGCTCGTTCTCGGCGGCGATCGCGGCCGCCCCGGCCTCCTGCAGCCACTGCGGCGGGCTGAGCAGGAACGAGGTCGCCTCGACCGCGCCCGGCACCGGCCGGGCGGCGCCGGCCGGGTTGGGCTCCGTCCGGCCGCCGTACGTCTCCTCGAACTGGCGGACCACCTCGTTGACCGGCAGCGGCGGCCAGAGGGTGCTCGCCCCGCTGTCCCGGGCGATCACCAGCCGCACCTCGCCGCCCTCCGGGGGCTCGCCCTCGGCCCCCTCCACCGCCCAGCAGACGAAGCCCAGGTCGAACTCCCGCACCCGTACCTCGCGCTGCCGGGAGCGCGGCACGCCGGCGTTGATCCAGTCCTCGGCGATCTCCTGCGCCTGCGCGTACGTCACCACGCCCGGCTCACCCCTCCGTTGCTCAGTTCACCGGGACGGCCCGGGCGAACCCGCCGTCCACCATCAGCTCCGCGACCGTCTCCAGCTCCGGCGGACTGCCCGCCAGCCGGAGCAGGAACGCGTCGAAGCTCTCCCCGCAGGGCAGCAGCAGCCGCGCCACCCTCTCCTCCGGCGGTTCCGTGCCGCCGCCGTCGCGCGCGTCGTCGTACGGGCAGAACCAGACCGAACCGGTCCGTTCGCCCCGCACCTTGAGCGCGAGCAGACCGCCCTGGACGTAGGCGATGCCCAGGTAGTCCTTGGTGAGGTGGTCGCGCAGGCACTTGTTGGCGTACACCAGGTCGTGCACGCCGTACTCCTCGCTCAGCGTCAGGAACGGCTGGTCGAGGAGGACTCCGTAGTCGGCGTCCAGGGCGACGCCGGCCGGGGCGCGGCCGCCGGCGATCTTCAGGAAGCTGCGGTAGGCGCCGGGCAGCGGGTGCCCGAGCCGCTGCTCGGCGCGCTGCACCAGGTCCTCGGACACCGCGACCGGGTCGCCGCCGTCCATGGCCAGCGGGAAGTGCACCGGCCGGCGCTCCTGGAGCGGGCGGGTGCCGCGGCGGGCGTGGTCGGCGGAGGAGCGGGCGAGGCCGCCGTGGTGCCGCAGCAGCGCCTTGACCTCGACGGGGACGAGCTCCATCCGGCGCCAGCCGGGCGCGGCCCGGCCGACGGCGTGGTGCCAGGTCCAGCCGGGCGGGGTGGCGACGGCGGTCGTCAGGTCGGCCCACAGCTCGTGGCCCTGGGTGAACAGCGCGGCGTTGGCGGAGACGTAGTCGGTGAGCCGCAGCTCGTCCACGCCGAAGCCCTCCGGCGGGTCGGCCACCTCGGCGGCCGCGGCGGCGTACGGACCGAAGTCCGGGAAGCCGTACTCGTCCACGCGGACACCGGCCGGGTGCTTCTCGGCCCGGATCGGGTCCGGGAACTGCACCACCTGGCCCGCGTACGCCGAGTTGGGCGCGGCGGCGGCGCCGGGCCGACCTGTCGTCATCAGGGCTCCCCCACTGGCTCTGCACTGTTGCGGGCACCAGCGTAGGGGAAGGGACACCCCTGGAGACCAGGGGCGTCACTCCCGTTCCGGGCGGCACCGCGTCAGCGGCGCACCGCCTTGGCCAGCACCTCCGTCACCCGGCTCTGCTGGTCCTCGGTGATCTGCGGGAAGAGCGGCAGGGTGAGCAGTTCGGCGGCGGCCCGCTCGGCCACCGGGAAGGCCCCCTCGGCGTGGCCGAGGCCGCGGAAGGCGGGCTGCAGGTGGACGGGCACCGGGTAGTGCACCCCGGCGCCGATCCCGGCGGCCTGCAGGTCGGCGAGGACGGCGTCGCGGCCGCGTGCCACCCGGACGGCGTACAGGTGCCAGACGTGCTCGTTGCCGGGCAGGGTGCGCGGCAGGGTGAGGCCCTCGACGCCGGCGAGCAGCGCGTCGTAGCGGGCGGCGGCGGCCCGGCGGGCCTCGTTCCAGGCGGGCAGCCGGCGCAGCTTGGCGCGCAGCACGACGGCCTGCAGGGTGTCCATCCGGGAGTTGAAGCCGAACCGCTCGTGCACGTACTTGCGGCCGGAGCCGTGGTCGCCGATCAGCCGGACGGCGGCGGCGAGGCCCTCGTCGTCGGTGACCACCGCGCCGGCGTCGCCGTAGGCGCCGAGGTTCTTGCCGGGGTAGAAGCTGGTGGCGGCGATCCGGCCCCAGGAGCCGGAGACCCGGCCGTCCTGCCGGGCGCCCTGGGACTGTGCGCCGTCCTCGACCACGGGCAGCCCGCCGGCGACCTCCAGCAGCGGCGCCATCGGGGCGAGCTGGCCGTTGAGGTGGACGGGCAGCAGCACCGCGGCGCCGGGCAGCGCGTCGGCGACGGCCGCCGGGTCGATCAGGAGGTGCTCGGGGTCGACGTCGACCAGGACGGGCCGCAGCCCGGCCCGGACGACCGCCTCGGCGGTGGCGACGAAGGTGTTGGCGGGCAGCACCGCGCCGGAGCCGGGCGGCAGGTCGAGGGCACGCAGGGCGAGTTCGAGGGCGTCGGTGCCGTTGGCGGTGCCGACCGCGTGCCGCACCCCGGAGAAGGCGGCGTACTCGGCCTCGAAGGCGGCCACGTCGGGGCCCTTGACGTAGGCGCCGCTCGCCAGGACGGCGTCGAAGCCCGCGCGCACCTCCTCGGCGACCTCGGCGTGGGCGGCGTGCAGGTCGACGAGCGGGATGTCGGTCATGGGATTCGCCCCTCGGCGGGTTCGGTGGACGGTGCGGGCACGGGTACGGCTTCGGGCTCGGCGGGCTCGGACTCCACGCGCAGCGGGAGGCTGCCGCCGGAGAGGCAGACGCCGGTCGCGGCGTCCCACCGCCAGTGGTGGCGGGGGCACTCGACGACGCCGTCGGCGATCACGGCGTGGGCGAGGTCCTCGCCGGCGTGCGGGCACCAGCGCTGCAGCCGCAGGCCGTCGCGCCGGACGGTCTCGTCGGAGGCGGTGCGCTCGTGCACCAGCCGGCGGGTCTGGGCGGGCTGGTGGCCGTACCGCAGCAGCGAGAGCAGGGTGAGGTCGAAGACGTCCGGGTCGCGGTGCAGGGCGAGGCGCATGGAGAGCAGGGCCTCCTCCCAGCCGGCCCGGCCGTCGAGGACGGCGCGCAGGGCGCGCGGCGGGACGCGGATGGTGTAGCCGGGGTCGACCGGTTCGTCCTCCAGGTCGACCCGGGCGGCGAGGTCGCCGAGGGCGATCCGCCAGGCCTCGCCGCCGGCCTCCAAGGCGAGCCGGCCGCGGTAGTCGGCGAGCAGCGGGCGGTTGAGCCGGCGGAGCCGGTCGAAGTGGGCGTCGACCTCCTCGGCGGTGGGCGGCGCGGACCCGCCGCGGTGGTACGCCTGCCACTCCTCGCGGCGGCGTTCGCGGTAGTCGGCGAGGTACCCGGCCGGGTCGGTGAGCCAGCGGCCGGGCGGGGCCGGGGGCACCTCCCGGCCGTCGGGCCCGGGGAGCGCGCCGACGGTGTCGCCGGGGGCCGTCCGGACGACCTCGACCCCGGGACAGGCGGCGGCGAAGTCGGCGGCGACGTCCTCCCAGTGCGGGAAGATCGTCCGTTCGCGGTCGTTGAACCGGTCGAGCTCCGGGTCGAGGAAGCAGGCCGGGCCGGCCGAGGGCAGGTAGCGGCGGGCGCCGGTGAGCCGGACCTTGCGGACCAGACTGTCCATCAGGTCGGCGCGGACGGCGGCGGTCTTGGCGGCCATCCGCGCGGGCGGGTAGTCGTAGGCGTTGGGGTACCACATGGCGCCGGAGTACTGGGCGGCCAGCAGGTCGACGCCGCCGGGCAGGTCGGACAGCGGCGGGTTGCAGTCGTTGAGGTCGAGGAAGCGGAAGCCCCCGAGGTCCAGCAGCAGGCCGCTGTCCTCCTTGTGGCTGGTGTCCAGCAGCATGGTGGCGGTGGCGTCCGGGCCGAGCCGGTGGGTCTCCCGGTGGCCGAGCGGCACCTGCCGGGTGAAGCCGAGTGCGGCGAGCCGGCGCTGCAGCGACCGGGTCCGGTAGCGGGGCACCAGGACGGCGGTGTCCCGGGAGAGCCGGTCGAGCAGCCGCTCGTCGAGGTGGTCCTCGTGGGTGTGCGAGACGTAGAGGTAGTCCCAGCGGCCGGCCACCACCTCGGGCAGCAGCGGCCGGTTGTCCGGGTACGGGAACCAGGCGCCCAGGAACGCGGGGTGGAACCACGGGTCGATCAGCAGCCGCAGGCCGGCGTGCTCGACCGCGAAGCCGGCGTGCCCGAGGTGCCTGGTCGAGGTCACCCGACGGCCTCCCGGAGGGCCGCGACGACGCGGTCCTGCTGCTCCTCGGTGAGGGTGTGGAACAGCGGCAGGATCAGCGAGCGGTGGGTGATCAGCTCGGTGGCGGGCAGCGGCACCCGGGCGGTGCCCTTGTACGGGGCCTCCAGGTGGGCGGCCATGATGCCGCGCCGGGCGGAGACTCCGGCGGCGGCGAGCCGGGCGAGCACCTCGGTGCGGTCGGGGGCGCCTTCCGGCAGCAGCAGCCAGCAGGCCTGGTAGTTGCCGGTGCCGTGGGCGGGGTCGGCGACCAGCCGTGCGGCGAGCGGGCCGAGCAGGCTGCGGTAGCGCTCGGCGAGTTCGCGCCGCCGGGCGACCATGGCGGGCAGCTTGCCCAGCTGGACCAGGCCGACGGCGGCCTGGATGTCGGTCATCCGGTGGTTGAAGCCGATCTCGTCGTAGGTCTCGACGACGGCGGCGCCGCCGGAGGCACTGTGCCGGTCGGAAGCGGAGACGCTCATCCCGTGCTCGCGCAGCCGGCGCAGCCGGGCGGCGAGGTCGGCGTCGTGGCAGGTGACCATGCCGCCCTCGCCGGTGGTGAGCAGCTTGCGCGGGTGGAAGGAGTAGGCGGCGATCGCGGCGGCGGCGCCGACCGGGCGGCCCCGGTACACGGAGCCGGCGCCGCAGGCGGCGTCCTCGACGACGGTGGCGCCGCGGGGTTCGACCAGGGCCCGGATCGCGTCGAGGTCGACCGGGACACCGCCCTGGTCGACGGCGATCACGGCCCTGGTGCGGTCGGTGAGCACGGCGGCGACCGTGTCGGCGGTGAGGTTGCCGGTGGCGGGGTCGACGTCCGCGAAGACCGGGACGGCGCCGACGTAGGTGACGGCGTTGGCGGTGGCGACGAACGAGAGCGAGGGCACCACCACCTCGTCGCCGGGCCCGACCCCGGCGCCGATCATGGCGAGGTGCAGCGCGGTGGTGCAGGAGGAGACGGCGACCGCGTGCGGGACGCCGAGGTGCTCGGCGAAGGCCCGCTCGAAGGCGGCGACCCGCGGGCCCTGGGCGACCCACCCGGAGCGGACGGCCTCGGCGGCGGCCTCGGCCTCCTCCTCGCCGAGCCACGGCACCATGACGGGGATGACGGCCGCGGGGGTACTGGACACGGGGGTGCTCCGAACTGCTCGCGGGTCGGTCGTGGTCACTGCGCGCGCCACCAGGCGACGAGCCGGCGCAGGCCCTCGTCGAGGCCGAGGTCGGGCTTCCAGCCGAGGTCGCGTTCGGCGGCGGAGATGTCGGCGAGCCGGCGGACCACGCCGCCCGCGGTGCCGCGGGCCGGGCCGTGCTCGACGTCGAGGTCGCTGCGGTCCATCGCGGCGAGCAGCGCGTCGGCGAGGCCGCGCAGCGAGACCTCGCTCGCGGAGGCGATGTTGTAGACCCGGTCGGTGACCGGGGCCGCGGCGGCGAGCAGGTTCGCCCGGGCGATGTCCTCGGTGTAGACGAAGTCCATGGTCTGGGTGCCGTCGCCGAAGATCAGCGGGGGTTCGCCGGAGGCGATCCGCTCCATCCAGCGGATGAACACCTCGGTGTACCGGCCGTGGACGTCCATCCGGGGCCCGTACACGTTGAAGTAGCGCAGCGCGACGTAGTCCAGGCCGGTCATGGCGTGGAAGCTGCGCAGCATGCCCTCGTTGAACGCCTTGGCGGCGCCGTAGAAGGTGTCGTTGTTGTAGGGGTGCTGGGTCTCCGGCGTCGGGAAGGTGTCGGCGAGGCCGTAGACGGAGGCGGTGGAGGAGGCGATCAGCTTGCGGACGCCCTTCTCGGCGGCGGCCTCGACGACGTCGAAGGTGCCGTCGACCATGATCTCCAGGGCGAGTCGGGGTTCGGCGGCGCACTGGGTGATCCGGATCGCGGCGAGGTGGAAGAGCAGGTCGGTGTCGTCGCCGAGGAGTTCGCGCAGCAGGGCGCGGTCGCGGATGTCGCCGTCGACGACCCGCAGTCGGCCGGGGGCGGCGAGCTCCCGGGCGCGGGCGAGGTTCTCCGTGCGTCCGCGGACGAAGTTGTCGAGCACGACGACCTCGCGGGCACCGGCCTCGATCAGCTGGTCGACGACGGTGGAGCCGATGGTGCCGGCGCCTCCGGTGACCAGGCAGCGGGAGCCGGGGACGGGGACTGCGTTCATCGGGCGGCGGCCCTCTCCTGTGCGGTGGACGACGGTGCGGGGCTCGGCGGTGCGGGGCTGGGCAGTGCGGTGACGGGGCCGGTGCCGGCGGCCGGGCCGACGGGCACGGTGGCGCCGCCGAGTTCGAGGCTGCGGGAGGCGGCGTGCAGCAGGCGCAGCACCCGCAGGCCGGAGCGGCCGTCGGTGAGCGGGGCCCGGCCCTCGGTGACGGCGGCGGCGAACTCGGCCATCACGTTGCGCAGCGCCTCCTGTTCGACCAGGGCGGGGGCGACCATGTCGCCGACCCGGTACGAGATCATGGCGCGGTGCCGGATGGCGTCGGTGAGCTCGTCGGGCGGGGTGAGGTCGACGCCGCGGTCGTGGATCGCCAGCCGGGCCTGCGGGTTGAGGTCGTCCCAGACGAGGGTGCGCCGGGAGCCGCCGATCAGGGTGGTGCGGACCTTGGTCGGCGAGAGCCAGTTGACGTGGCAGTGGGCGAGCGCGCCGTTGCTGAGCCGGACGGTGAGGTAGGCGACGCAGGCGCGGCCGGCCCCGATCGGGTCGGCGCCCTGGGCGCTGACGCCGACCGGTTCGACGCCGGGCGGCAGCACGAAGTCGAGGATCGACAGGTCGTGCGGGGCGAGGTCCCAGAGCACGTCGACGTCGGGCTGGACGAGGCCGAGGTTGATCCGCACCGAGTCGAAGAACTGGACGTCGCCGATCTCGCCGCCGTGCACGAGCTCGCGGATCCGGCGGACCACCGGCGTGTAGCAGAAGGTGTGGTCGCACATCAGCACCAGTCCGCGTTCTTCAGCGAGTTCGCACAATTCCGCGGCCTCGCCGGCGGTGGTGGTGATGGGCTTCTCGACGAGCACGTGGCGGCCGGCCTCCAGGGCGGCGCGCACCAGCTTGTAGTGGGCGGCGGCGGGGGTCGCGACGGCGACGGCCTCGACCCGGTCGTCGGCGAGGACTTCGTCGAAGGAGGTGGTGGTGCGGACGGTGCTGTACTCGCCGAGCACCCGGCGGGAGCGTTCCTCGTCCAGGTCGCACAGCCAGTGCAGCCGCAGGGCGGGCGTCTGCTGGGCGTTGCGGACGAGGTTGGGTCCCCAGTACCCGGCGCCGACCACGGCGAGGCCGATCCGGCGCCCGGGCGCGGACCCGGTCGTACCCGGCGTGGGGACGTGCTCGCCGGGCGCTTCGTGCGCCTCCTGCGCCGGCGCGTGCCCCTGCCCGTGCTGCGTCGACATCGACAAGACCCCCCTTGTCCGGTGCCGGAGCGTCACCGCCCGGAGCACCCCGCGTCCGTGCGGCCCCCGGATCGGATCACCACCGCCGGCCCTGCGGCCGGCGGCGCCCCACGGTGCTGCCCAGGTGGCCCCGCCGCTGGAACGGTACCGGCCGCCGTACGCCCCCGGGGGCCGAATCCGCAAACCCGCGGCGCGCCGTGACGGCCTTCGCAACGCTCCGTACACCCCGGGTCCGCGGCGCTGCGAAGGGTTTGACAGTCTTGAGGCCCACAATGAGGGAGCCGGTCGGCGTCCACCGACCGTCAGCACCCCGTCCGACTGCCGACCGGGCCCGGAGACCCGCGCGGAAAGCGATCGAGGAGAACCATGTCAGCGAGCCCGACGGCCGACCGGGAGCCCGGCACCGCCGAGCAGCCGGCGGCCCCGGCCGTGCCGCGCCTGCTGCACGTGCGGGACAGCGTGCTGCCCGCGGTCGCGGCGGCGCTCTCGCTGAAGAACGGCGAGGTGCACACCCTGGCCGGCGACAAGGCCGACCTCGCTCCGCTGCTCCACCCGCTGGTCGGGGACTTCCTCGCCGGCCTGCCGATCGAGCACCGCGAGCGGTTCACCGGGCGGTGCCCGGAGGCGGTGCTGCTCTCCCAGTACCTCACCACGGTGGACGGGGCGCGGTCCAAGCGCGCCTCGCGCAAGCCGCTGGGCCTGCACGACGCCCGCAAGGCGTTGCGGGGCGCCCGGCTGACCACCCTGCGCATCCGCGAGGAGGGGGACCCGGCGCACGGCACGCACGCGCCGCCGTGCCGCTCCTGCGCGGCCCTGCTGGACCACATGAACGTCGCGAGCGTCGCCGTCGGGCCCACCACCCGCTGACGCGCGCCGTCCCTGTCCCCGAACCACGGAGCAGACCCTGAACGCGACCGCCGTACGAACCCAACCGCGCTTCCCCGCCGACGTGGCCGCCGCCCTCAAGCAGGCCGGCTGGCACCCCGGACGCTGGGAGATCCGCCAGGCCGAGGCCTGGGCGGACGTGCTCGCCGTGCACGGCGGGCCCCTGGACACCCCGCACTCCGTCTTCCCCGCCGCCGTGGAGGCCTGGGCCGAGTTCGGCGGGCTGGCCTTCGACCTGGACGGCGCCGGCCGGGCACTGGCCCGCACCCCCTTCCTGCTCGACCCGCGCTGCGGCCTGCACCAGCCGCGCACCCTGGCCGACCTCGGCCGCGCGCTCGGCACCCGCCTCGCCCCGCTCGGCGAGGAACGGTACGGCCAGGCGCTCCTGGCGATCGACGAACTCGGCCGGGTCTTCAGCCTGGACCACACCGGCGAGTGGTACCTCGGTGCCACGGTCGACCAGGCGCTCGCCACCCTGGTCATGGGGCTCACCCCGGAGCGGCTGCGCGCCTGACGCGTCGGCACCGACCGTTTCCTCCGCACCGGCTGACGGATCGTCGGCCGGTGCGCCCCCGTCCGCCGCCCTTCGTGCGCGGGCGCACCGCTTTCGCCCGAACCCCTCCCGTCCCGCCCGCCCCGGGTCCACACTGTGTGGAAATTCCGAGGAGAGGACCGGGAGGAATCGCGATGAGCGCCCCCACCGCCGCCGCGGACCGCACCGAGACCCCCGACCCCGACACCGGCGCCGACCCCGACACCGCAGAGGCCCCCGGGCGGCAGCCGCTCTTCGACAACGCCAAGTTCGCGGCGGTCGCGCTGGTGGTGTGCGCGCACACCTGGATGCCGCTGGCCGGCGCCGACCGGACGGTCGCCGCCGCGGTGCTGACCGTCGCGGCCTTCGCGATGCCGGTGTTCGTGACGCTGTGCGGCCGGTTCGCGCAGCCCCGGCCGGGCCGTCCGGTGGTGGACGGCCGTCGCCTGGTGACCGGCGTCGCCGTGCCGTACCTGGTCTTCCAGGTGCTGTACAACCTGGTCGGCATGGTGCTGGAGGGCCGGTTCGCACCGTTCTCGCTGCTGGAGCCGCGCTGGCTGACCTGGTTCCTGCTCTCGCTGTTCGTCTGGCGGCTGACCGTGCCGCTGTGGACGGCGCTGCGGCATCCGCTGGCGGTGGCCGTGCTGGTCGCGGCCGCCTCGGGCGCCGCCCGGGCGCTGCCGGAGGAGCTCGCGCTCAGCCGCACCCTCGCCTTCCTGCCGTGGTTCGTGCTGGGGCTGGTGCTGCGCCCGCACCACCTCGCCCTGCTGCGGCGGCCGGCCGTCCGGCGCTGGGCCCCGGCGGTGCTGGCCGCGGTCTTCGCGGTGCTGTGGCTCACCGCCCCCGAGCTGCTGAACCCGGGCTGGGTGGAGTACACCGGCAGCGCCGCCCAGTTGCACGTCCCGTACCCGGTCTGGCTGGCCGTCAGGGCCTCGCTCGGCCTGCTGTCCCTGGTCGCCGGGGCGGCGTTCCTGGCCCTGCTGCCGGAGGGCCGGACCCGCTGGACGGCGCTGGGCGTGGCCTCGCTCCACGTCTACCTGCTGCACGGGCTGCCGCTGAAGCTCGTCCAGGCCTCCGGCCTCTACCACGCCCGGGTCCTGCACCACGCCTGGACGGCGCTGCCCCTGTTCGGCGCCTTCGCCCTGACCCTCGCGGTGGTCCTCGCCCTCCCGCCGGCCGTCCGCCTCTTCAGCCCACTGGTCGGCCCGAGGCTCGCCGACCGCCTGCTGGAAGCGCCCCCGGAGGGCGAACCACAAGGGGCGCGGGGAGCTGCGCAATCAGGGAGCGGGTGGCCTGACGGCTACGGCCGACCGGAGTTCACCGGGCGACCCGCATCCGGATCGCGCGGTTCCCCGCGCCCCTGAGGTGCTCGTCCGTTCAGATCAGCCGTTCCGAGGGCACCGCCAGCCGGGAGGGCAGCACCGCCTCGACGCGGAAGCCCCCGTCCGGCTCCGGGCCGGCGTCGAAGCTGCCGCCGAGGGAGACGACCCGTTCGCGCATGCCGACCAGCCCGTTGCCGCCGCTCGGCAGGCGGACGGGCTCGGCGCCGCCCGGGCAGTCGTTGACCACGGCCACCCGCACCCCGTTCGGCACGAAGGCCAGTAGGACGGACACCCGGGCCCCGCCGGCGTGCTTGTGGGCGTTGGTCAGCCCTTCCTGGACGAGCCGGTAGGCGGTCTGTTCGGCGTCCCCCCGGTAGGGGCGGCGCTCACCGCTGACGGTCAGCGAGACCGTCATCCCGGCGGCCCGGGACTGTTCGACGAGTCCGGTGACCTCGGTGAGGCCGCCCGTGCCCTCGGCGGCGGCCGCGGCCGGCTCGGCCATCCGCAGCACGCCGAGGATCTCCCGCAGCTCGTCCAGGGCCTGCCGGCCGACCTCTCCCATCAGTTTGGCGCTGGCCTGCGCCTTCTCCGGGTCCTTGGTGATGATCCGCTCCAGTGCTCCGGCGTGCACCACCATCAGGCTGACCCGGTGGGCGACCACGTCGTGCATCTCGCGGGCGATCCGGGTGCGCTCCTCCAGCCGGGCCCGCCGGGCCCGTTCGCTGGCCTGTTCGGCGAGCAGGTCGAGTTCGGCCTCCAGGCCGAGCGCCCGGTCCGTGAGCGATTCGACGAGCCGACGGCGGGCGCCGACGTAGAGGCCGGTGACCACCGGCGGCACGGTCAGGCCGACCGAGACGAGGGCGGCCAGCAGGACGAACACCCAGGTCGGCGGGGTCTCCTCGGCGGGCACCTGGGTGGGGGCGAGCATGTAGACGAGGGCCATGCCGAAGGTCTCGGCGAGGGCGATCGCGGAGAGCGCGACGACCCGGCGGCGGCGCGAGGGCCACTCCCAGGTGGCGGCCAGCGTGTAGAGCGAGACGACCAGCAGCACCATGCCGAACAGGCCGGGCACGAAGACCAGCCCGACCAGGACGGGTACGGCCGGCCAGCGCCGCCGCACGACCAGCGTCGCCCCGGCCAGTGCCCCCAGCACCGCCGACACGACCGCGGCCGGCGCACCGAGGTGCAGCCGGTCCCCCACCATGCCGTACGCCCCCGCGGCGCACTCCAGTCCAGCCAGTCCGGCCAGCCCCACGTCCAGCAGCGCACTGCGGCGCCGGGGCCACCACCCCAGGGTGTGGACCGGCCCGCCCCCCTCCGGCGACTTGCTCATGGGGGACAGCGTAAGGCCGCCCCTCGGGCCCTCCCCAGCGAGTTCCGCGGGACCCGGCGCGAGCGGCACCCTGTCCGCCATCCGGCCAATCTCGGACGCGGCACCCGGTGCCACCTATGCTGTGCGGGTCGGACAGCGCGGTCCGCACGCATCACCGTTACAAAGGTGATGAGAGCCGTTGCCGAACCCCCCACCACCACAGGGAGACAGCCGTGACCGCTCCGGTCCCCGCCTCGTCGGACGCCTCGTCCGCGACCGCCGGCCCCGACGCCGACAACGCCGCCCTGCGCGCGGACATCCGACGCCTCGGCGACCTGCTCGGCGAGACGCTGGTCCGGCAGGAGGGCCCCGAGCTGCTCGGCCTGGTGGAGCAGGTCCGCCTGCTCAGCCGCACCGACGGCGAGGCCACCGCCGAGCTGCTCGCCGGCATCGACCTGGAGACCGCGGGCAAGCTCGTCCGTGCCTTCTCCACCTACTTCCACCTCGCCAACGTCACCGAGCAGGTGCACCGCGGCCGCGAGTTCGCCACCCGCCGGGCCCGCGAGGGCTCGCTGCTCGCGCAGACCGCGGACCAGCTCGCCGAGGCGGACCCGAAGCACCTCCAGGACACCCTGGCCCACCTGGCCGTCCGGCCGGTGTTCACCGCGCACCCGACGGAGGCCGCCCGCCGCAGCGTGCTCAACAAGCTGCGCCGGATCGGCGAGCTGCTGGAGCGCATCCACCGCGAGCACCTCGCCTCGGGCCTGTCCGAGGCCGACCCCGTGCGGCACTCCTCGGCGAAGCGCCAGGCCGACCGCCGGCTCGCCGAGGTCATCGACCTGCTGTGGCAGACCGACGAGCTGCGGATCGCCCGCCCCGAACCGACGGACGAGGCCCGCAACGCCGTCTACTACCTGGACGAGCTGTACCGCGAGGCCGTCCCCGCCGTCCTGGAGGAGCTGCACGAGGAGCTCGCCCGGGTCGGCCTGGCGCTGCCCGACGGGGTGCGCCCGCTGACCTTCGGCACCTGGATCGGCGGCGACCGCGACGGCAACCCCAACGTGACCCCGCAGGTCACCTGGGACGTGCTCAACCTGCAGCACGAGTACGGCATCAAGGACGCCCTCGCCACCGTCGACGACCTGCGCAACTCGCTCTCCACCTCGGTGCGCCTGGCCGGGGCGAGCGAGGAGCTGCTGGCCTCGCTGGACGCCGACCTCAAGGCGCTGCCGGAGCTCAGCCCCCGCTACAAGCGGATGAACGCCGAGGAGCCGTACCGGCTCAAGGCCACCTGCGTCCGGCTCAAGCTGGAGAACACCCGGGACCGGCTGGCCGCGGGCACCCCGCACGTCGAGGGCCGCGACTACGTCGGCACCCGCGAGCTGGTCGCCGACCTGCGCCTGATCCAGGACTCGCTGCGCGCCCACCGCGGTGGGCTGATCGCCGACGGCCGCCTGGCCCGCGCGATCCGCACCGTCGAGGCGTTCGGCCTGCAGCTCGCGACCATGGACGTCCGCGAGCACGCCGAGGCCCACCACCACGCGCTCGGCCAGCTCTTCGACCGGCTCGGCGAGGAGGCCTGGCGCTACGCGGACATGCCGCGCGAGTACCGGCAGCGGCTGCTCGCCAAGGAGTTGCGCTCGCGCCGTCCGCTCGCGCCCGTCCCGGCCCCGCTGGACGCGGCCGGCGCGAAGACCCTCGGCGTGTTCAGCACGATCCGCGAGGGCTTCGAGCGGTTCGGCGACGAGATCGTCGAGTCGTACATCATCTCGATGTGCCAGGGCGCGGACGACGTGTTCGCGGCGGCGGTGCTGGCCCGCGAGGCCGGTCTGATCGACCTGCACGCCGGCATCGCCAAGATCGGCATCGTGCCGCTGCTGGAGACCACCGACGAGCTGCAGCAGGCCGACCGGATCCTCGACGAGATGCTCTCCGACCCGTCGTACCGCCTGCTGGTGTCGCTGCGCGGCGACATCCAGGAGGTCATGCTCGGCTACTCGGACTCCTCCAAGTTCGGCGGCATCACCACCTCGCAGTGGGAGATCCACCGCGCCCAGCGCCGGCTGCGCGACGTCGCCCACCGCTACGGCATCCGGCTGCGGCTCTTCCACGGCCGCGGCGGCACCGTCGGCCGCGGCGGCGGCCCCTCGCACGAGGCGATCCTCGCCCAGCCCTGGGGCACCCTGGAGGGCGAGATCAAGGTGACCGAGCAGGGCGAGGTCATCTCCGACAAGTACCTGCTGCCGTCGCTGGCCCGGGAGAACCTCGAACTCACCGTCTCCGCGACGCTCGCCGCCTCGGCGCTGCACACCGCGCCGCGGCAGGCCCCGGAGGAACTGGCCCGCTGGGACGCCGCGATGGACCAGGTCTCCGAGGCCGCGCACACCGCCTACCGCGGCCTGGTCGAGCAGGAGGACCTGCCGAAGTACTTCTTCGCGGCCACCCCGGTCGACCAGCTCGCCTCGCTGCACCTGGGCTCCCGCCCGTCCCGCCGCCCCGACTCCGGTGCCGGGCTGGACGGCCTGCGGGCCATCCCGTGGGTCTTCGGCTGGACGCAGTCCCGGCAGATCGTCCCCGGCTGGTACGGCGTCGGCGCGGGCCTCGCCGCCGCCCGCGCGGCCGGCCTCGGCGACGTGCTGGACGAGATGTACGGCCAGTGGCACTTCTTCCGCAACTTCCTGTCCAACGTCGCCATGACGCTGGCCAAGACCGACCTGCGGATCGCCCGGCACTACGTCGAGCAGCTGGTGCCGGCCGACCTGCACCACGTCTTCGACCAGATCACCGAGGAGCACGAGCGCACCCTGCGCGAGGTGCTGCGGCTCACCGGCGAGACCGAACTGCTCGACCACAACCCGGTGCTGAAGCAGACCTTCGCCGTCCGCGACGCCTACCTCGACCCGATCTCGTACCTCCAGGTGGCACTGCTGCGCCGGCAGCGCGACGAGGCCGCCAAGGGGCTGAGCGAGGACCCGCTGCGGGCCCGCGCCCTGCTGCTGACCGTCAACGGCATCGCCGCCGGTCTGCGCAACACCGGCTGACCCGGCACCCGCCCGGCCCGAGGGGCGGTCCCGCACACCGCGGGGCCGCCCCCCGGCGCGTCACCCCGTCGCCGACGGCTGCTCCACCACCTCCACCGCGTACGGCCGGTAGCGCGCCGCGAGGTCGGCGCGGGCGGTGTCCGCCTGCGGCGTGCCGAGGGCGATCCCGGTGCCGTCCACCAGCCTGCCCACGTCGGTGATCTCCACCCCGCGGTCCCGCCAGTACTCGGTGTCCCTCACCACCGCCGTGCACACCCGGCCCAGGTCGAACTGCGAGTAGGGCGCGTCGCGGAAGCGCAGGGTGCCCGCAGCCCCGCCGAGAGCCGCCGAGAGCCGGGCGTCCAGGTCGCTGCCGGGCACCCGGAAGACCAGCACCTGTCCGGCGCCGCGGTCCACGCAGACCCCGGCGATGTGGAAGCGGTCCTCCCGCAGGGCGAACCTCCAGGCCCGCTCGGCCGTTTCGTCCGGCCCGCTGTCCCCGATCGGGGCGGCACCGGACGCCCCGCTCCGCAGCCGGGCCGGGCAGGTCAGGTCGGGCAGCTCCGTGACGTCCGGCGCGGGCGCCGGGGCGGTGGCCGCCGGCGCCGCCCCGCCCGCCGCGCCGCCGTCCAGCAGCGGCAGCAGGCCGGCCAGCACCACGGCCGCGGCGGCGGCCGCCTGCGCCCCGCGGCGGCGGAGCACCCGGCGCCGGCCCAGGGTGCGGAGCCCGGCCAGCGGGACCTCCGCCGCGCCGACCCGGGCGTCCGCGGCCGCCTCCAGGCGACCGGCCAGTGCGCGTCCGAATTCCTCGTCATCCATGTCGGCTCACCTCCCGCTCGGGCGCGAGGTCGCGCCGGAGCGTGGTCATCGCCCGTCCGAGATGTGTCTTCGCCGTCGCGAGCGTGCAGCCCATCTCCTCGGCCACCGCGGAGACCGGCAGGTCGGCCCAGTAGCGGAGCACGACCGCGGCGCGCTGCCGCGGCGGCAGCGCGCGCAGGGCCGCGGCCAGTTGCTCGTCCCCCGCCGTCGTCTCCGGCCCGGCGACGTCCGGCAGGCGGTCGGTGAGGACCTCGCGCCTGGTGCGCCGCCAGCGGGAGACGTGCGTGCGCACCATGGTGCGGCGCACGTAGGCCTCGGTCGCCGACTCCTCGCGGATCGACCGGCGCCGGACGTACACCCGGGCGAGGGCGTCGTGCAGCAGGTCCCGGGCGTCGTGGAGGTCGCCGGTGATCAGGAACGCCGCGCGGAGCAGCGCCTGGTACCGCGCTCCGACGAAGGCGTCGAACGGGTCACCCTTCATCGTCATGCCCACCTGACGCACCGGCGGGCCGGAACGGACGACAGACCGGGAGGAAATCTTCCACCGGGAACGCGAGGGGCCGACCCCGGCGGGGTCGGCCCTGTGCCTGCGGCGGTCAGCCCTCGCGGTCGGCCCGGCGGCGGCGCACCCAGGTCGCCGCTCCGCCGGCCACCACGACCAGTCCGCCGGCCACCGCGTAGAGTCCGGCCGAGCCGCCGACCGAGCCGCTGACCGGCGGCACCATCTGGGCCGCGGCCGGCTCGGGGGACGGCTCCGGGCCCGCCGTCGCACCGGCGGCTTCCGCGGCCGGGGCGGCGATCCCGGTGGCTGCCAGGCACAATGCCGCGCCGCCGACCATCCGCGCCGCCCGGTAGGAGCGAATCACGTTCCTTACCCCCAGATCGAGCCCCTCAACCCCTTCGTACGGGTCAGACCGTATCCGATGGAACACCTCGACCTGACCGTGATTCAGGTCCCAGCGGCCAAGCGTTGCAGGACCGTTGTGTACGGCGCCGAATCCTCACGAACCGCTCCCGGGAGCCCTCCGCGGGGTGCCGTCCGGTGGGCGCGGCTCAGGAGTTGTAGGTGCTCTGGGCCCGCTCCAGCCCCTCGGAGAGCAGCGCCTCCACGGCGTCCACCGACCGGTCCACGAACCAGTCGAGGTCCTTGCGCTCGGCGGAGGAGAAGTCCTTCAGCACGAAGTCCGCGACCTCCATCCGGCCCGGCGGGCGGCCGATGCCGCAGCGGATCCGGTGGTAGTCGGCGCCGAGCGACTTGGTGATGGACTTCAGCCCGTTGTGGCCGTTGTCGCCGCCGCCGCACTTCAGCCGCAGGGCCGCGTAGTCGATGTCCAGCTCGTCGTGGATCGCGACGATCGCCCCGTTGGGGACCTTGTAGAAGTCGCGCAGCGCCGTGGTCGGCCCGCCGGAGAGGTTCATGAACGTCATCGGCTTGGCCAGCACCACGCGCCGGCCGGCCAGCCGGCCCTCGGCGACCTGGGCGCGGCTCTTGTGCGCCTTGAACTTCGCGCCCATCCGCTCCGCGAGCAGGTCCGCCACCATGAAGCCGATGTTGTGCCGGTTGCGGGCGTAGCCCTCGCCGGGGTTGCCCAGGCCCACGACCAGCCAGGGTCCCGTGTACTCGTCCGCCACCGCGCTCATCACCGATCTCCGCTCGCCTCGTTCCTGCGGGTCCATTATCCGCAGCGGCGCCGCGCCCGGCCGTGGCAGGGGCGTCCGCGGCGGCGGCCCGGGGCGGCGTACCGTCGTGACGACGACCGCCGCCGGACCGGAGGACCGCCCGTGACCGCCCCGACCGCCGCACTGGCCGCCGAGCTCGACGCCCGGCTGCAGGGCTCCGTGGTGCCCGGCCGCGCCGAGCAGGAGAAGGCGTACCTGAAGAGTTCGCTGCACCATCTGGGGGTCCCGGTGCCGGGGATGCGCGCCGCGGTGCGCGGTCTGCTCCGGCGCCACCCCGGGCTGGACCGGGCGGCGGTGCTGGCGCTGGTCGAGGAGTTGTGGGCGCGGCCGGTGCACGAGTCGCGCAGCTGCGCCGGGTTCCTGCTGGAGGCGCGCGAACGGATGCTGGTGCCGGCCGATCTGGCGCTGCTGGAGCGGATGCTGGAGCAGTGCGACACCTGGGCGCACGTCGACGTGATCGCGCCGAAGGCGGCCGGTCCGCTGCTGCTGCGGTTCCCGGGGACGGCGGAGGTGCTGCTGCGCTGGAGCCGCCGGGACGAGCTGTGGGTGCGCCGGGGCGGGGTGCTGGGCCACCTCCCGGCGCTGCGCTCGCCGGAGCGGTTCCCGCTCTTCTTCGGGGAGTTCGGGGCGCTCGCGGACCCGTTGCTGACGGATCCCCGGTTCTTCGTGCGCAAGGCGCTGGGCTGGTCGCTGCGCGAGGGTGCCAGGCACCACCCGGAGGAGGTCTGCGACTGGCTGGCCGGGCGGCTGCCGCGGGTCTCCGGGCTGACGCTGCGGGAGGCGCTGAAGCCGGTGCCGCAGGAGGTCCGGCTTCGGCTGCTGCCGGGGCACGGCGATCTCCAGCAGGGTCCGTTCGCCCGCGAGCACCTCGGCCCCCGCGACGGTGAGCCGCCGGCGCCGGACGTACTCCGACAGCGGGATC